>NZ_JADBRW010000161.1:0-22661 GCF_020247025.1 Microcystis sp. M109S1 | reverse complement strand
TAGGGCATACCGGAACCTTTGGGCTAGATCCAATAAACGCTTGGGGAGAGAATACCTCTACTTTTTCAGAAGCAATTCTGTCTAAGCAAGTAATCTCTGTGAACCAAGAATCCCCGTCTCTTTAGAGCGGGGAGTGTCAACCCCTATAACTTTTGTTTCGGCAGATAATGAGTTGAATGTCGCTGTGATCAGTGAGGGATTGCCGATGGAAAATCCTAATAATCATCCATCTTAAATAAGCGATAAGCTGTGAAATCAGAAATTTTTATAGTTTAGGAAGAGAGCAAAAAATAATCGCCTTCAAGGGAGTAAATGAAGGAGGTTATGATATTATTCCAATAGGAAGGGATAGATAGGGTTATAGCCATGAGTATTGATATCTCCGATGAAATTCTCAGTGCCACACGCATGACTGAAGCTGAGATGAGGCAGGAAATTGCGGTCATGCTCTTTCAAAAAGAGAAGCTCACCCTTGCTCAAGCGAGTCGATTTGCCCGAATGAATCGTATTGCTTTTCAACACCTACTGGCAAGTCGTCAAATTCCAGTACACTACGATGTCGAAGATTTTGAACAGGATATTAAGAACTTGCGGGAGATGGGTAGATTGTGATTATTGTCAGTGATACATCGCCTATCAACAATCTTGCAGCTATTAATCAACTTTATCTACTACAACAACTTGACGAAATAGTTTTTATTCCCGAAGCAGTTTATCGAGAATTAACTGAGCCTGATTTTCCGGTAGCAGGTTCAATAGAAGTCCAAACCTTAGATTGGATTCAAACTCGAACCGTAACTAACCGCACAGTCATTGAATTTCTTGCTGATGAACTTGATAGGGGAGAAGCTGAGGCTATTGCTTTGGCACTTGAGTTAAGAGCAGATCAAGTTTTGATTGATGAGCGTCGTGGCCGTAGAATTGCTACTAGACTTAATCTTCGATACACAGGAATTCTGGGCATTTTGGTTGAGGCTAAAAATCGAGGGTTAATCTCTGAGGTGAAACCCTTGCTAGACGCTTTGATCAATCAAGCAGGATTTTGGGTTGCTGCACCTTTATACAAGAGTGTTTTACAGATTGTTGATGAAGGAAAAAATAATCCCCTTCAAGGGAGTAAATGAAGGGGCATTTATGGTATTTTTAGAAGCAATTTAGCCTACTTTTGTGGTTTCTTTTTCTGATGGTTTGGATGATTTTATTTGGCGCTTGAGGGTTGAGGCTGCGCCGAGAGTGCCGAGAGCGAGGAAGCTGAGAGTAGAAGTGGGTTCAGGTACTTTTGTTGAAGCTGCAATTGATTGAAGTTCAAGCGTGGACTCGAAGGACTGATTGTTACGGATTAGATTTGTGACAGGGATTGACGTTCGTCCAAAAAGTTCAGGTGGGAACTGTGGATTATCAGCTATAAAGCTGATATAATCTTGGATAAATTGAGATGACAAATTAAAGTCAGTAATCTCAAGTCCGCCGAAAATATTATTGCCGAAAGGGGATAAGGCTTCGTCGTCAATTAGGAGACTGGGAATATCGGCAGTCAGAAAGTTTTGCCCATTTTTCGATATAGTTAGAATCCCGTTCTTGAATAGAAAGCCGTTTCCAATCGGTCCACTTAGTGTTAAATCTGTTACACTCATCGTCGCTCCAATTATTGGATCACTAACGAACATAGGGTCGAAAGTTTCGTTACCTACAAGGTTAGCAAAGTTGAATGTAACATCTGCGAAAGAAAGTTTTCCTGTTGTACTATCAAACCCTATCTTAGGCGCAATGCTATCAACTGGTATTACTCCGCCTTCGGGAGAACCGAATTTGGAATTAGGTAGAGGTATTTCGGGAGCTTTTTGGACACAAAGATGTGCAAATGCTCCAGAGATATTGTTGATAGGTAAATTACTGGCTCGGAAGTCAATACTCACGACGGGTGGGCAAAAATCTAAAGTAGATTTGGCAGATATAAGTTGTGGATTGTTATTGTTTCCTAGAAGAGGAGACATAGTTTCTGGAGTAAATTTTTTTTGACCATCCACATCAACGTAATCAAAGAAAATTGTCAGATTTGTCGAGTTTACATTAGGGTTTGTAGCCTGTCCCACAAAGCTAAAAATTTTCCTTATTCCGCTTGGATTGTTTAGGAAAGGCTGAAATTCTCTTGATTCATTTGGATTGAGATTAAAGCTGTCTCCTGGAATCGGACCACCAGGAATAGGTTCGACTTGTGCTATAGCAGCCTCTGGGATAAACAGAACTAGGGAGAGCAAAAGAGATTTTCCGAGCAGAGATTGTATTTGCATTGGTATTTCTCTGAATGTATTACGAAATTAATTATTTTTAAGTGCGATCGCCTCCTTCGCAGCCAGGTCAAGCAACAGCCCAACCCAACCCCAAAGGCGATTGAAAACAACAATACACACTACCCCCCCCCCGAACTGTATTCTAAGCTACAATTTAATAAATCTTTATATTCCTTTCTTAATCCCGATAAAGAAACCGCAGAACCAAGTCGGTTGTGAACAGCCCACCGCTTTTACCATTTTTGGTTAGTATCTGGATGTGGTATTATTTGAGGTGTGTTCGGATTATCTGATACGATCAAGGTCTATGACAACTTACTATGAAATCCTCCGCCAAATAGAGAATCTTCCCCTTACGGATAGGTTGCGACTTTTAGAGGATTTAAAAACTATCATCAAGCCGACCCTAGCGCCAAAAGATGACGATGAGATCATTCCAGCCGAAGAACTTGCTGAAAGCCAAGCAGCATGGCAAGATTATTTATCTGGTCGAGATACTGGAATCACTTCAACAGAATTAAAATACAAACTATTTGGAGATAAACTTGGCTGATTATATTCTACTTAGACAAGCAGAACGCTACTTAGAAAGAATGCCAAAAAATGACCAAATTCGTATTCTTGAAGCTTTGGATACTTTGATTTCGGATTCTACAAAATTAGATATTAAACCCCTTTACGGAAGAGATGAACTAAGATTGCGAGTGGGTAAGTATCGAGTGTTGTTTTTTGAAGATAGAGATAACAATCTATACGTCATTACAACTATTAAACCTCGCGGCGATGTCTATAAATAATACCAGAACTCTTTTCTAGACTGCTGTTTCTCCTTTCGCCATAAAACAGTGATTCACAGAGGAAGGAGTTTCAGGTGTTTTCCCCTGTTTTACTCCTGCTCGGGCGACCTATCCGCTTCCGGGAGGGATTGTGGTGCGGTATGTCGGATTTGCTGCTTAATTATTGGGAATTAATCAAATCTTGCGGATGAACGATGGTAATATTGGGAATAGGGATAAAGTCATCAGGATTAAAGGTTAATAAATGGGTAATGTTAGAAGCTTTCATGACAGCAAGAAGCCTAATATCATGGGTGCGTTTTCCTTTAATGTTGTAGATGGTGACTAATTGAAACCAAAGGGGAAAAATATCCGGGGTTTCTGCAATTAATGTCAAGTTATCTAATAAATCATTGACATAATTTGTAGCTTGTGCTGGAGTCGAACCTAAACCATTAACATCAAGGGGTCGGGTTGCAACTACCCAAAATTCAATTAAAACTTGAGGAATAATAACACATTCATTAGCTGTTTCAACGATTTGAGTAATTACATTATTAGCAAGAGAATAAGTTGCTGAAGACGTATCAGCCGCCCGAAGCAAAATGTTAGTATCCAGTAAATATTGAGTCATTAGTCTTCATACATAGTGTCACGGTGTAAAGCTTCATCAGGTAAATTCGCACTTGTTTTAGGAAGTTTAGCGATTACTTTCTGCCATTTTTGAGCTTTTTCCTGGGGAGTGAGACTATAATCTGGGGAAGGGAGGGAAATTTTTGAGGTGAGAGATTCGGTGAAGGATAACACTTCTTGTTGTTTTTCTAAGGGAAGTTTTCTTAGGTTTTTAATGATAACTTGTTCAATGTTCATTTGACTTAGACTAATAGGCAACCATATCAATCATATCTCATGCCGCAATTTCTCTATATTTAATAAATCTTTACATTCCTCTCCCTAACTAGGGATGCACCTGGGACAATTGAGATATTTCCTCTTTGCGAACTATAATCCAAAAATTAGTAGTGAAAAAATTCAACCAAGCGATCAGCCACTAACAGGGCCATTTGTTCGTCGAGATGGCTAATTTGGGCGACGATTCTGGTTTTGTCAATCGCTCTAATTTGGTCTAAGGCAATACTGCCTTGCACATTTTTTTGATCAATCGGGATTCTGGTTGGGTATTTTTTAACCGTACTCGTGATTGGAGCAATAACTTAGGTAGATTTTTGGTTTCTGTAGTTAACCCCAAGGGCGATTGAACACAACAATACACATTATCACATCCGCAACAGTATCAAAAGCTACAATTTAACAAGATCGCTCTACTTTCAAGCAGAAAATGTACCTAGTGGTGAGTCAATTTTTTCTTAGAAGCGACCTGCAGTAAGGATTTTGTCAATTTTTTAGTATTTCTGTCTGGGGGAAGTGCAGATATAGTATAAAAAAATTATAAAAAAGGCGAAATCAGGGAAAATAAGGCTTTTATCTGCCAATAAATCCGGCAGAGACAAGCAAGCCGCCAAGAGAGAAGTTAAAGCAGAAATCGGCTCATAGCAAAGGTTTCGGCGGTAAATCTCCTGAGAATTGCTGAGGCTGATGAGCGAAATCAAGGAATGATTAACTTTCGTTAACCTGAAGATGAGAAATAATCATAATGTTTTATATTGTCAAAGGTGTCATAGTTTCCTATGCTTTTTTTAGGTTGATAATTTTGCCTGACTCGTCAAATTTTTACCAACCGGCCCTAGAAAATAAAAATAGTGGATGAAAACGGTCACGATCGAGATAAAATTCAGGATGGTCTTACCCACCTTGCCACGATCCCGACTGCCACCAAAGCTAGAGCAGGAAAAGTAACAAGGAAAGAATTTGACTGAAACAAAGTTGATAACGCTAACGAAATTAATAGTTTAGTTTGGCTTGACAAGCGAGGAACAAAAAAATGCCAATTGCAGTAGGAATGATTGAAACCCTAGGATTTCCCGCCGTTGTGGAAGCGGCCGATGCCATGGTCAAGGCCGCCAGGGTGACTCTAGTGGGTTACGAAAAAATCGGTAGTGGTCGCGTCACTGTCATTGTCCGGGGAGACGTTTCAGAAGTGCAAGCTTCTGTGGCCGCTGGAGTGGAGAACGCCAACCGGGTTAACGGAGGACAAGTGCTATCTACCCATATCATCGCTCGTCCCCACGAAAACCTCGAATACGTGCTGCCCATTCGCTACACCGAAGAAGTAGAGCAATTCCGCAGCTATTAAACACCGTTGATCGGGGTCAGCATCTATAGAGTCGAAGAAAGCCAACCATTAGGAGACAAAAATATTATGTCAATTGCAGTGGGCATGGTGGAAACCTTGGGTTTCCCGGCCGTCGTCGAGGCGGCTGATGCCATGGTGAAAGCCGCCCGCGTAACCCTAGTAGGTTACGAAAAAATTGGTAGTGGTCGCGTCACCGTCATCGTCCGGGGGGACGTTTCGGAAGTACAGGCTTCCGTATCGGCGGGGACAGAAGCGGCATCTAATCGTGTTAAAGGTGGTCAAGTCCTCTCGACCCACATCATCGCCCGTCCCCACGAAAACCTCGAATACGTTCTTCCCATCCGTTATACAGAAGCCGTGGAACAGTTTCGTGAAAGTGTTAACCCGCAACCTTTAAGACGAATCTAGAGCGCAACTAACTTTTAGTGTAAACAAATTCCATGCAAATTGCCAAAGTTTGCGGCACCGTCGTTAGCTCCCTGAAACCGCGCAGTATGACGGGAGTGAAACTTCTGCTTTTGCAATTCATCGACGCGCAAGGGCAACTTTTGCCTAAATACGAAGTAGCGGGTGATATTGTCGGAGCAGGGATTAATGAATGGGTGCTAGTGTCCCGGGGAGGAGCCGCCCGTATCGAAGACGGACAGAACAATCGCCCCCTTGACGCGATGGTGGTGGGGATTATTGACACTATAACCGTAGAAAATCGCACCCTCTACAGCAAGAGAGACGAATTTCGCCAATCTGGTTAAACATCGATAGGACCCAAACACAGTTAATTAACAACCAGCCAGCCAAATTCAGTATGGAGGAAGACTAACTATGGTCGTCCGCACAACGGCGGCTAGTCCGAAAAAGCGGACCAAATCCCCAGAGGAAACGCGCATAGACGAGAGTGCCAAAGTCCACACCTTCTCCAACCTCAGTGGCGCTATCGAGATCGGGGCGCGAGTGGTGATCGCTCCAGGGACTTCCATCCGCGCCGATGAGGGAACTCCCTTTCACATTGGCGACGACAGCAAAATTCAGGACGGGGCAATCATCCACGGTTTAGAAAAAAGCCGTGTGGTGGGAGATGACGGCCGAGAATATTCGGTGTGGATCGGCCGGGGCAGCTGTATCACCCACATGGCACTCATTCACGGGCCTGCCTATGTGGGCGATCGCTGTTTTATCGGTTTTCGCTCCACCGTCTTTAACGCCCGCATCGGGGCTGATTGCATCGTCATGATGCACGCCCTCGTTCAAGACGTGGAAATCCCCGCCGGGAAATTCGTGCCATCCGGTTCCGTGATCACCAGCCAACAACAGGCTGATCGCTTACCCGATGTCACAGAGATCGATCGAGCCTTCACCCGTCACATTGTCGATATCGACCTCGCCCCCAGCGTCCCGGTCAAAGCCCAAGGACCAGCGACTCCGCCACCGGCAGCCGCTATAAACATCGCTAATGAGACGCTATATAGAAATTCGGTGACACCTATGAGTTTAAATACAAACATTCGAGCGCAGGTTCGCTCCCTCCTCTCCCAAGGCTACAAGATCGGCATCGAATACGCTGACAAACGCCGCTTTAAAACCAGTTCTTGGTTAAGTGCCGGCTTTATCGACGGCAGCCGCGAAGAACAGGTATCCCAATCCCTAGAAGCCTCCCTGAGAGACCTGCAAGGCGAATACGTCCGCCTGATCGGAGTCGATCCCGCCGCTAAACGGCGCATACTGGAAATGATTATCCAACGCCCCGAAGACACACCGGGAGAACCGGCCCGCACCACCACCGCCGTCCACGGCGGTCATGGCAACGGTAACGGCAATTCAGACCTGTCCGTACAAGTGCGTTCCCTGCTCGCCCAAGGGCTGAAAATCGCCACCGAACACGCGGATAAACGCCGTTTTAAAACCAGTTCTTGGTTAACTGGACCGGCGATCGAAACCAAGAGCGAAGCGGGCATCATTCGCGATATTGAAGCGATCGTGACTGAAAATAGCGATGAGTACGTCCGCCTGATCGGGATCGACCCGCAAGCGAAAAAACGCGTCGTCGAAATGATTATTCACCGCCCCGGCAGCGCCCCCGCTAGTAACGGCAGCGGCAAAGCCAGCAGCTACAGCACCCCCGCCAGTAACGGAGCCAGTTATAGCAGCAGTGGTAGCTTAAGTGGGGAAACGATCGCTCAAATTCGTTCCCTGCTCGCCCAAGGCTACAAAATCGGCACCGAACACGCGGATAAACGCCGGTTTAAAACCAGTTCTTGGCAGAGTTGCGCCCCGATCGAAAGTAATCGCGAATCCGATGTAATTACTGCTTTGGAAGATTGTTTACGGGAACATAGCGGCGAATATGTCCGCTTACTCGGTATCGATGCTAAAGCCAAAAAACGGGTTTTAGAAACGGTGATCCAGCGCCCCGATGGTTCGGTGGCTAGTAATGGCAACGGTAAAACCGCCACCGTTGCTGAACCGAGTTTCAAAAGCTATGCTGCCGGTTCCTCTGGCGGCGGTACTGCCACTTTAACCAGTACCTTAACGGCGGAAACGATCGCTCAAATACGTTCTTTATTGAACCAAGGTCACAAAATTGGCAGTGAACACGCGGATAAACGTCGTTTTAAAACCAGTTCTTGGCAAAGCTGCACCCCGATCGATAGCAGTCGCGAATCCGATGTGGTGGCCGCTTTAGAAACCTGTCTGCGGGACCATCAAGGGGAATACGTCCGTCTGATCGGGATTGACTCCCAAGCGAAACGCCGTGTTCTCGAATCGATTATTCAACGCCCTTAATTTCAGGACTCGGCGATCGGTGAAGGGAGATAGGTGTTAGGTGTTGGCGGATCGGGAAAAATCCCCGAAACTCTAACCCCTACCCCCTAACCCCTGATCACTGATCACTGATCACTGAATAACTGTCAATTATGTCCTTACCCCCCGTTCAACCTATTAGCCGCTCGGAATTCTATGTCAATGGTGATGTAACCATTGATGAGAGTGCGATCGTGGCTCCGGGGGTGATTCTCCGAGCAGCCCCCAATAGCCAAATAATTATCGGTGCGGGTGCTTGCCTGGGTATGGGAACGATTTTAACCGCCTATCAGGGTGTGATTGCTATCGGTGCAGGGGCAATTTTAGGTACAGGTGTTCTGATTGTCGGTCGGGGTGAAATCGGTGAGAATGCCTGTATTGGGTCAACCACAACGATTTTTAATGCTTCTGTGGCAGCGATGTCGCTCGTGCCGTCCGGTTCACTGATCGGAGATACTTCCCGTCAAATTACCATCGAGGTGTCAGCGACCCCATCGGAACCGGAAAGACCCCCTCTACCGGAACCGCAACCCGTAGTCAGTCAAGTGTCCCCAGTGCCGTCAGTGGAGGAAGCGGTGGCCGAAACCGTGGCCAGTCCTTGGGATAGCGAGGAAATGGTCGCCGAGGCCAGTCCTCCAGAAACCAGAGAACAAGCATCTACTACTAACCGACCGAATCAAGCATCTGTGGTCGGAAAGGTCTATATCAATCAGTTATTGGTCACGCTATTTCCAGAACGTCATCGTTTTAATGGCAACAATAACCATAATTCTTGAAGGGGAAAATAATCGTTCACAAGCCAAAAATCTCAACAATAATTACTGAGTAATTAGACCTAATTTATCTAGAGTTCACTGCTGTCTAACTGTCCTCTAGGTACTGGGTATAATTGCTTAGAAATCCAGTTAATATTTAGCGATTGCCGACAATTTTTTGAGGTTGTAATTATTGATAATCTTCCTCAATTAAAGAGTAGTTTTAATCGCTCAAAGCCTGATGAGCAGAAGTTTCTGCGTGTCAATCAGGTAAATTTTTATTGATTTTTTTGTGTTTTTGTAGAGATTATCAAAGTTAGATGACGACAGATTAAAGAAACTAATCGCCCCGAGAAAAAAAAACAATCAAAATTTTAGAGATAGGGAAAAAAAATGATCAGAATAGGATAAAGTTCGTGTTAAGATGATCAGTTGAAAAAAACATTAGTGAAAATTGCTCCCTAACTTCGCTCCTGGCAGCAGGGGAAAGGAGCTTAAGAAAAATCTATGTCGGTTGACGGCGAGATTTTACAGGTGCGACTAATCATGCAGTTTATGGAGGAATAATCCCAATGGTGCAAGCCAAATCCAAAGGTTTCCAGGCCGGCGTAAAAGACTACCGCCTGACCTACTACACCCCCGACTACACCCCCAAAGATACCGATCTACTAGCTTGCTTCCGGGTGACACCCCAACCCGGAGTTCCTCCTGAAGAAGCAGGTGCGGCAGTAGCGGCGGAATCTTCCACAGGTACCTGGACCACCGTTTGGACCGATAACTTAACCGACCTCGATCGCTATAAAGGTCGTTGTTATGATATCGAACCCGTACCCAACGAAGATAACCAATTCTTCTGTTTCGTTGCCTATCCTTTAGATCTATTTGAAGAAGGTTCCGTCACCAACATCCTCACCTCGATCGTTGGTAACGTTTTCGGTTTCAAAGCTCTACGCGGTCTCCGTTTAGAAGATATCCGTTTCCCCGTCGCTTTAATCAAAACCTTCCAAGGTCCTCCCCACGGTATCACCGTTGAACGGGACAAATTAAACAAATACGGTCGCCCCCTACTCGGTTGCACCATCAAACCCAAACTCGGTCTTTCCGCTAAAAACTACGGTCGTGCCGTTTATGAATGTCTCCGCGGTGGTTTAGACTTCACCAAAGACGACGAAAATATTAACTCTCAACCCTTCATGCGTTGGCGCGATCGTTTCCTCTTTGTCCAGGAGGCGATCGTTAAATCCCAAGCAGAAACCAACGAAGTTAAAGGACATTACTTAAACGTAACCGCTCCTACCTGCGAGCAGATGATGCAACGGGCTGAATTCGCTGCCGAAATCAAAACCCCGATCATCATGCACGACTACCTCACCGGTGGTTTCACCGCTAACACCACCCTGGCGAAATTCTGCCGCGACAAAGGGTTACTGCTCCACATTCACCGGGCAATGCACGCGGTTATCGACCGTCAGAAAAATCATGGTATCCACTTCCGCGTTTTAGCTAAGTGCTTACGTCTCTCTGGTGGTGATCACCTCCACTCTGGAACCGTTGTCGGTAAACTCGAAGGTGAACGCGGAATCACGATGGGTTTTGTTGACCTGATGCGTGAAGACTATGTAGAAGAAGATCGCGCTCGTGGTATTTTCTTCACCCAAGACTACGCTTCCTTACCCGGGGTAATGCCCGTTGCTTCCGGTGGTATCCACGTTTGGCATATGCCCGCGCTGGTGGAAATCTTCGGTGACGATTCCTGCTTACAGTTCGGTGGTGGAACCCTCGGCCACCCCTGGGGTAACGCACCCGGTGCCACCGCTAACCGTGTGGCTCTGGAAGCTTGTATCCAAGCTCGTAACGAAGGTCGCTCCTTGGCCCGCGAAGGTAACGACGTGATCCGGGAAGCTTGCCGTTGGAGTCCTGAACTGGCTGCCGCTTGCGAACTCTGGAAAGAAATCAAATTCGAGTTCGAGGCTATGGATACCCTCTAATACAGCCCTTCAGAAGGTTGTTAGCAGTTATCGGTGGAAAATAATGCCGGGGACTTGCCCAAAATCGGCAAGCAGTGGTTAGAATTTCAACACTGATAACTGCCTAGCCAATAACTGAAAACTGTATAAAATGTATCTGAAAAAAGTTGTTCAAGATACCGCGAAAGTCTTACAAAGTTACCTAACTTACCAAGCGGTTCGCACGATTATCGATCAATTGTCAGAAACTAATCCGACTTTAGCTATTTGGCTGAGTCACTATACTTCTAGCCATTCCATTCAGGATGGCGAGGCCTATATTGCGGGGTTAATGACTGAGAATAAAGAGTTAGTTTTGCGGATCATGACGGTAAGAGAACATTTAGCCGAACAGGTTTTAGAGTTCTTGCCAGAGATGGTAAAAACGGGAATTATTAATGACAATACCGAACATCGTCGGCAACTTTTGGAACGTCTCACCCGTACTGCTATAAGTCAACCAGAGACATCGGAATTAAATCTCGATGTTGATGATCTACCCAACCCATAAGGAATCAAGAAACCCATGAAAACTTTACCTAAAGAGAAGCGTTACGAAACTCTCTCCTACTTGCCCCCCCTCACCGATCAACAAATTGCTAAACAAATTCAATACATGATCGATCAGGGTTATATTCCTGCTGTGGAATTTGAAAAAGATCCCAAACCCGCGGATTATCATTGGACGATGTGGAAACTGCCTTTATTCTCTGTTTCTAGCCCCCAAGAAGTTCTTAATGAAGTTCGCGAGTGCCGCACCGAGTATTCTGATTGCTACATCCGCGTTATCGCTTTTGACAACATCAAACAATGTCAAACCATGAGCTTTATTGTTCATAAACCTAATGCTGGCCGCTACTAATTTAGCTTTCATCTAATTATTAACTATTGAGGGGGGTTCTTAGACCTCCCTTTTTTTCTATCATTTGTTATTGAAAATCGTTGATTAACATCCAAAAACACTTGATTGGAAAATCATTAAGGTTATCACCTTGAAATTCTACAGATTGATTTCTAACCCAAGCATTTGCTACTGTGCGGAAGCGTGTGTCTTTATACTGATTAACTTTCTCGGCTTCTTGACTAGGATTTTTCCGAGGACCCGATAAGTCTAAGGCTGTTATATAAAGACATTTACTATAAACAACAAACATAAAATTAAATCCTATATGTCCATGAGATAACCATCTTGAGGTTTCAATGTCACATTGATTGGTCATATTCAAATAGACTTCAAATTTATTAAATAGCTTTTGAATCCGAAATCGATCTAGTTTTTGTTTTTTATTCAGTATCTTACCCCATTCTTCTAAATCAATTTTCAGAGATGTGGAGGTGATATCTATACACTGCCAATTTACTGATTTAGCAATAGGCTTAAGTAAATCTTCTGATAAACCTGCTAAACTCAAAGCACAAGCTATTCTGAGAGTATGCTCAAATTTAGATTCAAAAATTTCAAATGCTTCTTGATAAAAACTACTGACTAAATAATCGTTGAATGCCTTTCTCAACGTTGATATTTCAAAAAAATAGTTTTCAATTGAATGACCTCTACTCCAAATTAATCTCTTGTTAATTTTATGAGTTTTAATATGATCTTTTAAATCATTGCTACATTCAAATTCTCTAAATTCTCGATCAACAAAGCCCAAAACTCTATTGTTAACATCTGGCGGCTCTTGGGCAACTAAATCACAGATTTTTTCTATCTTAGCTCTATTTCCTAATTCTCCTTCTATTCGCTCCGCAGTATCAATAATAATATTTTTTAGTAAATATAATTTTTCCGCTGAAATCTGAGCTTCATTTTTTTTTAAAAGATTACAAATAATAGTAAAAAAATCCTCATCATCGGCTCCTTCTAGCAATAAAAACCTATCATTTGACATAATTATTTCAGTAACGTATTCTTCAGGAGTTAACTGTAATCCGTTCATAAAGTCGATACTTATCTAAATTTTTAAAAGGGAATGTTTTCAAAATCATCATCATCTAGTATATACATTTGATCTTCACTGTCAAGAGTATCAGTATTTATATTAGCGTTTGCCGTTGGTTGTAGTTCAAGTTTTATCATTCTCTCTCGATATTTGGATGCAATCACAGCAGAATGAGTACAAATAATGAGTTGTTTCTCATCAAGTTGTTTAACCATTTCTGGTAATAATTTACGCTGCCAATCGATGTGAAGTGAAATTTCAGGTTCATCAATTAAAACAACCCTACCACCTGTCATGTGACTGGCGGCATAAATTAAACCTACGACTTGTCTTTCTCCAGAAGACAAAATTTGCAGACTATGAATAGCTTCTTCATCACCAATTTTAACACCTAATTTCCCTCTGCCTTGAGGTAAGCTTGTAGAACCTATTTTTAATTGCTTTCTCTCTAAAAATCCATTGACTGATTCAAGATATCTTTCAATAGTATAATAAGCTGTTATTTGTGCATCTAGTCTTTGTTGAAGAGAACTTTTATACACTGATAAAACTCTACTAGCAATAGTTTTGTATTTTGGCTCTGATTCAAAGAATCTCAACTGTTCTATTAATTTTTTATAAACATCATCTGATTGATCACGATTAACTTGAAAAGGTGAATTTTGCAATTTTTCCGAAAGTTCTATTATTTCTGTAATAACTTCGTCTGGCTCTTTTGTATTATCGTCTGTCTCAAATGATTGAGAAATAACTTGAGAAAATTGAAGAAAAGCTTGTGAAAGCAAATTTCTATCAAGACTAGCAATTTTTAATTGAGCTTCTGTTAATTCTGAATTAATATGTTCTTCTATTTCTATCGGTGAAGGATACTCAAGTCTAGGGACAAATTTCCCAAATAGAATCCGAGCTAATTCGGTTGATCTGGCGGAACTTCTTAGAACTTTTCTAAAATTAGGTGATCTTCGGGCAAAATGTCTAATTTCATTTTCATCTAAGGTAGCCCATGCCTCAATCATTGTTCTAAAAGCAGGGAAATAAGTTGCTTTTAAGTCAATATCTTGCTTCTTCTTAGAAGATGATGGATAATAACGTGCAGGCAATAAAATTTCGCTATTTTCTTTTTGCTTTTCTTCTTCTAATAATTCTGCAAAACGGTAAGAATCAACTTCTTGATTATTAACAAAGACTTTTGTTACTGTTTCTTGAGGTTCTTGAGGAGAATTCTGCTGTTTTATCAATATTTCCGTATCATCATCTAATGTAATGGTTAATTTTTGAAATTTTAAATAGCCAAAACGTCTAAAATCTTCGTTGACGGCATTAGCAAGAATATGCAATACAGTTGTTTTGCCTGTGCCATTACTTCCATGAATAATATTAACTTCATCTTTAAAATCAAGATTAATATCAAATCTTCCATGTATTCCAATCGCTTCTAAACGCTTAATAAATCGAGACATACCTTTAATCTCCTATGACAGTCTCAAACGAAAATTATAATCTAATATGAAACTTTTCTCAAGTTTTTTCCTAAGCTGATCCGAACGGGTAATAATAACTAACACTGAGAGAGCTTATTTTAGTGCGATCATCGACCTTGACCTTGGTAAATTCTTGTCTAATCCTTTGAATTAGTCGATACTGCTGCCGATTCAACCCAAGGAAACCCCGAATAAATCTAACGCCTTTTGTTGCCGAGGAGAATTACGATTAGGGAATTTTCCCCTAAACTTTCCCCACTTGTTTATTAAGAAATATTATAATAAACATGGGTACATACAGAAAAGTTAATGGGTGTATCCATTGATGGATAAGGGTTTTTGGTTATTATAGTATATATGTATGAAGTATCGTCGCAATAATAGCGGTGCTTTGCTATAGCTAACGCTACTGAGAGGAACTATTTCTTTTCAAGGCAATTGCTAATTGTCTCAGTCGTTCACTAACTTCTAAATTAAATTCTTGAGATTTCAAATTAGCGGGTAATTCTGCTACAAGCTGAGGATTCTCTTTATACCATTCGTTTTGAGCGACACCTGCCCATGTTCCTTCTTTTTCTCGAAAAATATCCACTAATCCTCTTAATTCTTGAATACAGTAGGACTCAAATCCTGCGGCTTCAAAAATACCATTGCGTAGATATTCTTCAAAAGCGTTAATATCATTAGTTACTTCAAAGGTAACAACCTCTCTGGGTGGGGTTAATTGGTCGGCTAAATCGATAACTGTATCTACCGTCATTCCGATAAAGTTTTTGGCAATTTCTGTTACACCTAACACCTGTTGACGAAGACTAGGATTAAAGAGTAAATCAGAACCATATTTAACGTATTTTTTTAAGACCCTAAAAGCCGGTTCATCTCCTTGATAATAGTTATCAATCAGTTCCACATCAGCCCCCAATAATTTGACAATTTGGCTGCGGGTATCACTGTTAACAGGACCGCGAATTAATGCTTCAGCAACGGGACGAGCAAATCTTAAAAATAACACTGATAAACTATTTTCTAAGCGAGTTAAAAACTCCTGTTCTGAATAACCAATAAGTCGTTCTTTTACTTGAGAACTTCCCCATAATAAAGAGGACATATAATCGACTAATTTTAAGGCTTCATCTTTTAATTCTGCCGCTAATTGTCGAGCAAGGGCAGCCAAAAATGTTCTAACATCCCCATACAAGTCATCCCGCCAAGCATAATTAGCTCTTACCTTGTCGAAGTCTGGAAAAGAATTTGCGTCAAAAATAATTTCTTTTTTTCTTAAAGTTTCTTGTCTTAATTTTGCCATTTCACTGGCTAAAAGTTGGCCATAGCGTTCTTTAAATTTTTCGATACTACTGGAAGATTCGTTATTAACTTTTTCTAAGGGTTTGTTAATGACAGATGTTTCATAAAAATTTTGTAAATCAGCTTTTATCTGTTCCCATTTTCTATGCCACCATTCTGAAAAATCAATTCTTCTTCTTTCTTCTTCAAAGCGTTGTGCTTCCTCAGGATTTTCGGGAAATCTTTGACTGACAAGATGATGAATGTCCTCTGAGGTGCTGACAATTTTATCAATGGAAGCTTCACAGCGTTTCTTGAGAATTGCCACTCGCTCAGTATTAATATAATTAAAGATTTTTTCTTTAATTTCATGGATTCCTGTAGCTTGAGTTTTTAACATTTCATCATCTATAATTCCAGTTAAAGTTTTTAATTTATCTTGAATATTGCTGGCTTGTCCGATTTCTAATTGAGTATGTTCTTCCGCCAGATTATTTAAGATTAAATAAGCTCCTGCTGAACCAGAAACAATGCGATTAACAGGTAAATTAGCGCGTTTTAACCAATCCTGAGAGGCTTCTGTAATATGAGTTTTAAGGGCTTCTGGGCTACCGAGAGAGTCAATATGACTTAAAAAGACAAATAATTTATCAGCAATGGTGACATTCTTATCACCTTGTTCGGTAAATTTAATAATTTCTAATTCGGCTTCTCTAATACTGCGAAAACGCTGAATTACGATGACTGCATCACAGTCGGATAACATTTGTTGGGCTTCATCAACGTGCTTGGCTAACCCAGAATCTGAACCAGGGACATCATAAAAGACGATTCCTTCTGCTTGAGCGAGTTTATTAGTATAAAGTCGGGCTTCTAGGACTGCATGGGCGTATTTTTCATCGGCAACGTATTTTTTTAGTTGTTCTCGGATGTCTTCGAGTCGAGTAAAAGGAATAACTAAATTACCTTCCTTTCTGACTTGTTGTAGAGTGATTTCGTTTTCTCTAATGGTTTTTAAGTCTTCTTTTGCGCCAACGGTTTCTAATTCTTTGAGGAGATGAATAAATTGTTCTTGGGTGCGGGTTTGCACTTCTAATCTTTGTTCAGATTCGCTTTTAACGGAATAAATTTGCGTGGTGGTAAAGGTACATCTTCCTCCTTTGGCAGGAAGTAAATCACATTCTAACCAGGCGTTAATAAAGGTACTTTTTCCTGCCTTTTCTAAGCCAACCACAGCGATACGAAATTCTCTTTTTCTCAGTCTTTCGAGTTGACGGTTAGCAGGTATTGCCTCTTGCATGAGGATTTCTGTTAATTGAGAGGGAACTTCAGCTTGGGGAAGTTTGGCTAAGTCAACAGCAAAATGTTGGATATTTAAGACATCACTGAGACGGGTTTCATAGTAGGATGAGGCAGATTTCCAATCCATTAAATTAACTCCTTAAATACGGTTGAATGATTTGAGAACAGACGCATCTCTCAAGCGACCTAGCTGTATAATTTTACCCTCTGTATCCTTAGGTATATCCCTTTTAATAACATACTTAGTTTCTGCACCAATAATATCTTGTCCATTGGGTATGTCAATCCTAATATAAAATTTAAGTTGGCTGTCTTGTAAAATTTCTTGATTAATAACATCTATCATTTGTTGTTCAGCTTCCTCTGTTCTAATACATAAAAACTCTGGGGCAGATTCAATTAGTTCAATGATTTTCTCTCTATTTATCCGCTTTCCTACAGTTAAGCCATAAACTGCTGATGCAGGAACAGCTAGACAAATCGCTGTAGGAATGGGTTGGCTAGGAAGTACAGGATGAATTGTGTTTTGTTTGCGGGAATCCCCTAACAATTTTTGAGTAAAATATGTTCCGATTAAGATAACAGCAGCGAGTACAATTAATTCCATTTTGTCCTTATCATTATCTACTGATTTACGAAGTGGTCTGGAGACATTTTTAACGAGTTCTCCCCCCATTTTAAGGATAGAGAATTCTTTAACAGGTTTTTGTTTATTGATAGAAATTGTATATATAATATCATCAGATAAATCTAAATCTTCATCTAAAGAAGCCTTTTTTTTAATATCATATTCTTGACAAAGTTCCTGGGCTTGGCTTTTATTATCTAAAATCAAATAAATGACAGAGCTTAAAGTACCTACTTCCTGACTTTTAATGTGAGGAAAAACTTGTTCAAAAATTTGCTGATATCTGGTTTCAAAGTATTCAACTACCATTGGAATCAGCCTCCTTTTCAAAATTTCCTAGTCGAGAAAATTCCTCTTCTAATCTTTTCGCTCTTTGTTGCATAGGTTGCCACACATTTTGCTGTTTTTCATAATCAAAAGTAATCTCCTGTCTAGCTTTTTCTAGTCTATCTCGATACTGATCAAGAATATCATTTTGAGTTTTATCTACACTTTTTTTTAAATCGTCAATTTGTGCTAATAGCCATTCTATTACTTGTTTTAACATCTCAGGTTCAACTTCTTTTAACTGTTTTTTCCAGTCGGCTAAAATTTGTCCTATACTTGGAATTTTTGCATTTTCACTGGATCGTTTTTCCTTTTTGGGAACTATCCATAACCAATGTTTCCAAGTTCTGCATTTTTCGGTATATTGTTCTTCTTTAATTTCAAAGTCCGAATCAAGCCTAACAAAATCAAATTTTAGATCATTTGTAACTTTGTTTAACTCTGATTCTGGAAATCTAATCACAATATCAGGAGCGCGTTCATTAGAACCTTTTTCTAAATAAGCAAGATGACAGATGAATAATTCATTTACTGCTTCATACATTCGCTGAATCTCTTGGGTAGAAATTTTATCCAACACTTGCGCTATAATCAGACTAAGATGAATAGACAGTTCGTTAAGTTCATAATTTTTTTGCTTAAGATTCTCTTTTTCTTCCTGAGTTTTTGCAACTACATTTTGTCCATTTTTGGCGAAATAATAACTATAGCCCAGTTTGATTAATCTTCTCAGATTACCCTCTAGCAAGTTAACATTGACAATATTAGCTTTTTTAAAATTAGGATGGTCTAGCGTAACTATGCCATTTTCTAATGATTCTGCAACTGCTTCTAAAATCTGGTCAACTCCTCTCCCCAGAGCATTTCTCCAATCATAGAGAGGGACTAATTTTTCTTCAATTTCATTATAAGGTTCAGTAAATTGAAGATCGGTAATAGCTTCTGTTAATATAGAAAGGGGATCATCTTCTGTTTGTTGGTTTAAATACTCCTCACAGTTTTGTTTAATTTTTTCAAAAGGCTTTCGTAAATTAGCATCACTCACTTGAAGAAATTGAGCTAAGGAAGATTTAATCCATGATATTTTTTCGATTTCCTGTTGATAATTTTCTTCCGAACTGTTAAGAATTGCCGTGGTAGTTTGTACTGCCCATTGTGCAATACTATTTCCCGCCGCTACATTAAATTTTTCTAGAGCTTGGGGAATAACTAATTTAGGAAAATGTTCTGCTATGTGCTTGCTTAGTTTGTCTTCAAATTCTTCTGCATAGGATTGTTTGAATAACTCTTTAGCAATTTGTTCTTGTTGAGAGATAGTCCATTGTTTAGGATCAAGACTTAAGTTTCCTCGCTTCATCATTTCCTTAATTAAAACTTGAAAGTTATCTATGGCTTGCTCATAGGGTTTTAATACTTTCTCAAGTCTAGTTTGATCATGCTCTGACCAATTTTCTTCTCTCTTAGGTAATTCCTCTAGCAGTTCCTGAAGCAATTTTTTATTATCCTGAATTTGTAAAGCTAATAAGGCTGGCCATGTACTCAGTTTTACAATTCTCAAATTTTCAATATCTTTTGTATATTCTCTTAAATTCTCGATCAGTTTTTCCTTAATGTTTTCAGTCGTTTCTTCAATAAACTCACCTTCACTTTCTTGCCAATCATCATCTGATCTGAATATATCAATTCGATTTAAAATAAATAGCATTCGTGCAGGAGAGCCTCCTAAATCTTTAACTTGATTAACAACTTCTGATAACAAATTATCAACTTTGTAAGGGTCTGTTTCTGCGCTGTTATATGTTACTAAACATAAAGCTTCACGACATTGTTTTATAATCCCAAGATTTCCCTCATCTCCTACATAAGAGAACCCAGGTAAATCTAATAACTTAACTCTAACCCCTTTAGGCAATTCTAAGAAACTTTCATCTTTAACCAGTCTAAAAGGATAATAAATAATAGATCGAGGATAAGCTAAATCAGGTTGTTTTTTTCTGGCTTTAATATAAGCCTTCATTAACTGTTTTAAGCGACTATAAATATCTTCATCGCTAATCTTTTCCCATTTCCCGCATTCCCACAATGCTCCAGGTGTTTCTTCAATAATTAAAGTCTTTTCTTCGCTATACTCAATGGTAACTGTTCCTGCACTCATTTCTCGCTGTGCCATCGGTACAATATCAGCACCACACAGGAGATTCACTAAGGTACTCTTACCACTGCTCGTCGTGCCAGTCGTCGCTAAAATCAGGGTAGGATGGCGCAATTCATTGATTAACACTTCTAAAGCTTTCTCTAGGTTACTAGAAAGTTCGTGGATTTCACCATGATAGGATTCAGGCAAATGCTGAATAATCTCCGTTTTGAAGTCACCCCAATAACCCGCTAGAAGGTTAGCTTTATTTTCCACTGCTTGGAAAACTTCGTAAGATTTTTGACCCATAATACTCTATCGCTGACAGAATAAGCCACAACTTTATTATAACGATAATTTTTTTTCTTGCCTAGATCTCCTGCAAAAATCAAAAATCTTCCCTTATGTAAAGAGACGAAAGACAGGAGGAGAAAAAAGACAAAAAACAAATACACTCTCGATAAAAACCAAGATTATGTCAAATTTATCCCACATTCAGCACTTGATGATGTGAGTATATATACTTAACGAGCTACTCCCAGCAGATTATTTTGCCAAACTTTTATTTATTGAAAAACAGCTAACACCATTGCAGAGTAAGTATTTCAGGCTTTTCTGTTGTCTATAAATGATTTGACGGTATATTGGGTTCAAGTCCGACTAAGCTATTGAGAGGAGTATCAATTCATCCAATATCTCCCCCATGAGAGATTTAGACAAAAATACTTAAATAGCTGTAAGCCTTTCTATGACTGGGTTAACGTCAGTTCGGGATAAGGGTGGAAAGAAAAGGCGGGGGCTAGTAAGCTGAAAAATATATAAACTCAGCACCCCCAACCCATCTATGTCTAGTCTAGAAGCTCTTTTCTGTCATGTCGACGACTTCTGTCGTGTATTTGAACCTAAATTAGAACAGACAAGGCTTTCAGCCGATAATAAAGCTCGTAAACGTGGCAAAATCTTGACTTTAAGCGAAATTATGACCATCCTGATCGCTTTCCATCAAAACCACTATCGTAATTTTAAACATTTCTACCTCGATCATGTTTGTGTCTACTGGCGACAAGAGTTCCCTCAACTGCCTAGCTATCAACGTTTTATCGAATGGATACCCTCGACCCTCATCCCCTTATGCGTTTACTTGAAGCATTGTTTTGGTCGTTGCACGGGGATTAGCTTTGTCGATGCCACCAAAATTCAGGTCTGCCATAATCGCCGCATCAGTAGTCATCGGGTGTTTGACAATTTAGCCGCACGGGGAAAAACCTCTGTGGACTGGTTTTTTGGCTTTAAACTGCATTTAGTGGTGAACGAGGAAGGAGAATTGCTCAATGTTCACCTTACCCCCGGCAATGTGGACGACCGCAAACCAGTGAACAAATTGCTACAATCCTTGTTTGGCAAAGTTTTTGCTGACCGAGGTTATGTCTCTCAATCCCTGGGGGAGGAACTGCTCAAAGATTTTGGTATTGAGTTTTTTGCTAAACCCAAGCGGAACATGAAAAATCGCTTAATCCGCCTTTATGACAAGCTTTTATCTCGTAAGCGTTCTATTGTCGAGACTATTATTGACCAACTCAAGAACATCTCTCAGATTGAACATTCCCGCCACCGCAGCCCTGTTAATTTTTGCGTTAATCTTCTCTGTGGTTTGATTGCTTACTGTCACCAGCCGAAAAAACCCTCCTTGAAGATGGAATGGGCTTTACCCCCCGCTGCTTAACCCGAACTGGGGTTGGGTTAGGTTAAATAAAAAATATTCAAAATAACCTGCTGGATGTGGGATTTATCTGAAGTTTTAGATATTTTGAACCGATGGCTCCTCGATAACTTACTTTTACAGCAGGTCTCCTTTAATTCTCCTATTCTAAACTGGCAAAAAGTCAAAATCTATAATTTCTGCAAAGGTATAAGGACAAACTTGCGGAAACGTATCAACAGATAAACCAGTTTTTTTGATCACCGATCGCTTGGCTTTATCATAAATTATATCTAACCTAGAAGCCCCATAATTGTAGAGGGTTTTTGACTGGAATAAAATTTCTAGTTCTAGACGGAAATTATCGATTTCATCGGCCCATCCCCGGCCACAATTACCTTTTTCAATCAGCCAATACTGATACATTAATAAATGTTTAACGGTTTGAATTAGATAGCTTTCCACTTTGTTTCTTTGTTCTCTCCCCCAATCTTCTATCTCCGTTAAAAGATGTTCCCAATCTAAATTTTTCATCTCCCCGCTTCGAATTTGTTCGGTGGTTCGCTCAATCCACAAAACAAAGTCCTGATCATAAAGCTGTTTTAATTCTTCCACCTGCATAGATTTTTGAGATTGAGCCGCGCTTTTATTATTAATCATCGGAAATTTTGGGTCTGAAACCCCGCCGTTCTACGGCGGCTTTACGTTAGAATTAAAAGGCCAGTCTCGAAAACCAAGTGGACGGCGCAGCACCTTGAAAACTCGGCTTAGGGGGTTCCGACCAGAAAAGCTTGGCCGGGTAAAAAGTCTAAGCAACAAGTACAAGAAGCGTTTAGCTGGAAACGTACCGTGGGACACACGGAATCGGGCTTCTGAAATGGGGCGAAAGTCTGTGGACTCTGTGTAAGACAGTACATGGTTTTTTAACTGTGGTATGCGACGGTGGTGGAAGCAGAAACTTAAATCGTGAGGTTTAGGAATC
>NZ_JADBRW010000160.1:0-2727 GCF_020247025.1 Microcystis sp. M109S1 | reverse complement strand
GTGGGAATGTCTTTTCTGTGGAACTTTTCATGATCGAGATGTAAACGCTGCGGTAAATATCAAGGTCGCCGGAGGACATTCGGAGACTTTAAACGGACGGGTCGGAAAGCGTAAGACTTCTGTTAAAGAAGCAGCATCCCGTGAAGCGTCAACCCCATTGACGCGACCATTCTAAAAAGGTGGCGTGGTGAGGAATCGCCGTCCGTTTTACGGCGGCGAGGATGTCAATAGTCACATATTTCTTAACATAAAGTTGGACAACAACTGTGGTATAACTTCACAAGAACTTGATATTATTATTACAATAGTCTCAAAAACAATGATCGAATTGAGTCCCGCTGCCGCTAGAGAAATTGAACGTTGGAGTCAAAGCCGTCGCCTGGGGGGTTCCTATCTGCGTTTGGCAGTAAAAAACGGTGGTTGTTCGGGACTTCACTACCATCTCGAATTAACCGATATTGCGGCAGAAAACGATCGCTTTTATCAAAGTCAGGGTATTAATATTTTAGTCGATCCTGACAGCGATCGCTACCTACAAATTTTTAAATTAGACTATTCAGAAGATCTCATGGGTGGTGGTTTCCGTTTTACCAATACCAACGCCCAAAATACCTGCGGTTGTGGTCTTTCCTTTAGTGCCTAATTAACTGCTCCAAATAGCCAAGACAACTAAAAGCGCATTAACCAGATAAAAAGCTCCCACAATCTTGGTTTCCGTCCAACCACTTAATTCTAAATGATGATGAAAAGGAGCCATTTTTAATAATCTTTTGCCCTTGCCATCGGGTCCTTTTGTGGCTTTATAATAGATAACCTGAGCGATTACCGAAAGAGATTCCAGAAAGAACAGACCACTAATTAAAAATAATCCCCAGAGATGTCCAGTAATTAAACCCACTGCAGCTAAAGCACCTCCCAAAGCGAGGGAACCCGTATCACCCATGAACACTTTAGCGGGGTTGCGGTTATGAAAAATGAAGCCTAGACAAGCACCAGCAAAACAAGTGCAGAAAATCGCTAAATCTGGATGACTAGGAGCGATAATAATACCTAAACCCAAAAAAGCGATCGCAGCTGTTCCCCCCGCTAATCCATCCACCCCATCGGTGAGATTAGTGGCGTTACTTTCAGCCACAAGGACAAATCCCGCCAAAATCCAGAAGAAAAAGCCCAAAGGAATCACTAATCGACCCCAAAGGGTGATATCGGTACTCACCTGATTGACCAACATCCAGAGGCAAAAAAGCGCCGCCCCCGTTATCTGTAAAATTAACTTCATCTGGGGAGATAGGCCTTTATTCGACTTATAACGCAGAATTTGCCAATCATCTAACCAACCGATACCCATGTAAGCAAAAGTCAGCAAAGCAACCGCCACCACATTAGGAGTGAATTTAGACCAGATTAAAGCGAAAATAAGGGCTACTGGCACAAAAAAGCTGCCTCCCATCGTTGGGGTTCCTGCTTTCTTTAAATGAGCCTGTGGTCCATCTTCGCGCATAATCTGACCCATTTTCAAGCGCCGCAGCATCGGCACTACCCAGCAACCAAGACCACCACTGATTAATGTCGTGGCCATCAGGGGGGGTAAAAGGGAATTAGTGGACTGAAAAAAAACTACTAACAGAAATAGTAATCCCGTTAGTAGAATCAGGAGATGGGTTCCAGTGGGTTTTTTAAAGATAGGGGCGGAAAAAATGTTAGCGTTCACGACTAAAGCGCCAGATAAGGGGAAAATTTGCCAAAGAAGACGGGATTAATCTTCATCTAAGACTAATTCATCCTCGTCGTCATCATAACTGATATCATCGACATCCATGAGTTCAGATAGTTCCACATCTTCTTCGAGAGTGAGATCTGGTTCCGCGACTTTATCCCGGGGAATCATGCGATTATTTTTTTCTAACCACTCAACAATGGAAGCGTCTTTTTTTAGGGGAATAACCGCGGCCGGTTCGTAGCGGGGTTCTTGACGAATAGAAGGATTAAGCATAATTACTCGACGATTAGCAGCAATCATTTCGAGTTTACCATGTCTTTTAAGGCTCTGATAATCTCTTGATTGGCCGCGGGGAAAGTGTAATTATCTAGTTCCTGGATAGTTACCCAGCGGATTTCTTCACATTCGATCGCCCGCGCTTCGCCGCTGAGATAACGACAGTTATATACTTGTAGATTAACCCGAAAATGACTATAGGTGTGATCGATAGTGATTAAATGACTATCAACTGCGATTTCAATGCCAATTTCTTCTAATATCTCCCGTTTAATACATTCCTGTACCGTTTCATTGCCTTCGATTTTGCCACCGGGGAATTCCCAAAAACCGCCCAAGAGTCCCTTGGCTAGACGGCGATCGATTAAAATTAAATCTCGATCATCTCTAATTACGGCCACACCGATTTGTTTAGAAGCTAAAGAGTCTGTTTCTGGAATCATCGAAAATTTTGGGTCTGAAACCCCGTCGTTCTACGACGGCTTTACCGTTAAATACTAGCGCATTTACACGATATATGCCAGAATGTGAGACATGGAAAAAGCCTATTGGTTTCGATTTTACCCCACACCAGAACAAGAGTCGCTATTGCGGCGCACTTTGGGCTGTGTAAGATTGGTGTACAATAAGGCACTCCATCTCAGAACAAAAGCATGGTACGAAAAGCAAGAAAGAGTAGGATATACTGAAACTTCTTCAATGCTAACCGATTGGAAAAAGCAAGAAGAATT
>NZ_JADBRW010000016.1:0-3203 GCF_020247025.1 Microcystis sp. M109S1 | reverse complement strand
GAATGGAAATTTTTTCTTTCTTCCAGACATCGATAATTTTTTGGCGAAAATCTACAGAATAGGGTCTCATAGGAAGCGGGTAAGTTCTATTATTTGTCTATTTGCTTTCCATTGTACCTCATAGCTCCAAGAATTGCTATAGTATATTCAGAGATACTCAATAATCTAGAATCAAAATCTCCCAGATTAATTTATCGAGGTTTTGCTCATGCTTTTTCGTCCTACTTGGCTCGGCACTTTATCGCTTGCCCTTGCCTTAAATTGGCCCCTTAGTGCCTCAGAAACCTGCGTCCCGATACCTTTGATCGGTGGTCAAGGAAACCAAGTAACCAAGACCGTTTCTCAACCGACCGTTCCCAGTGTGTTCGGTGTCGATATCACTCGCAATAACTGGAATACCGATTGGGCGGTTCCGAGCGATCGCAACTGGCAAAAATTCGTGGCCACTATATCCTCGGATGAGGGTGGTTCCTTCGATATCCAGATGTACCTCAAGTACAGCGATCAAACCACGGGACAGTTTTTTAACCAACAAGATGTACGGATCGACCCGGGTAAACCCCTGACTATTACCGCCACACCGGAACCCAACGATGAACCCTATCAAGTCAATCTTTTTATCGGTGGTGTCAACCATTTCGGCAAG
The DNA here is from genome assembly GCF_020247025.1 of Microcystis sp. M109S1. Lineage (NCBI taxonomy): Bacteria > Bacillati > Cyanobacteriota > Cyanophyceae > Chroococcales > Microcystaceae > Microcystis > Microcystis sp. M109S1. The sequence continues at coordinate 2,557 of NZ_JADBRW010000016.1, read as the reverse complement.
ACCTACACGGTAACCGTTGTCGGCTGCTACCGCTAGATCGTTTTTTTAATAGTGAGGAGTGAAAAATTATGGGATTCTCGCCATGCCGCCTGCTGATCTGGACTTTGTTCGGTTTATCGTTTCCCGTCCCCAGTGTTCTTGCCGAAGCGATAGATGACGGGAAAGCGATCGCTACCGTGACCGTTGCCCCTTCCTTCTGCGAGGGTTTTACCCCCTTGACCAATAGGGTCGCCCCCTTGGTATTCGAGGGGGAAACCCGAACCGAGGAATTACCCGACAGTGCCTGTGCCAAGGATCTGGCGGGAGTAGGAGCGCCCGTTTTGCCAGCCTCTCCCCTCACAGAACCCACCCCGGCTGCGACCCCGATCGCAACGGAAAATCCCGCTCCCCAGGGGCAAGAGGATCGAGGTTGGCAGATTAAATTTCAGCCCTACGCGACCATTCCGATCAGTACCTACGGAACCGCAACGGCCCGGGGACGTACCGTCAGCTATCATCTCGATCTCGGGGAAGTGTTACAATCGCTCCGGGTGACGGGTAGCGCGCGCGTGGAAGCCTGGAACGGTCGTTTCGGTTTGATTTTCGACGGTTATTACGCCAGCTTGAGAAACGTGATCGACCGGCAGAAGACAAGGGTTCGACAGCCGAATTTTATCGACTCCTTGAATTGGTTGCTGAGTCGGGATGCCAGCCAGAGAATTCAAAAAGCGATCAATGGACTCGAAGGCATTTCCCAGTCGGTCGATCGGATACAAGGATTAAAAGAAGAGGGTAGCTTTCAAGAGGCAGGAGACAAAATTCGAGCGTTACGACAGGATATCGCCCTAAAAACCGAACAATTAAGCCAATTACCAGCGGCGGCCGAAGAAGTGCGCGATCAGATACGGCAGGAAGTCGCCCTTCGGGAGGAACAGTTACAGGAACTGGAAACGGCGATCAATAACGCTCGGCAACGTTTTCAGCAAGAGATCGTTCCGAAAATCGAGCAGGCGCAGGAACTGAAGACGACCCTCGCAGAAATTCGACAGGAGGTGCAGCAAGAGGTCGAGCGAAAAGCCGAGCGCTTAAACGAATTTAAACAGGCTCTTGACAGCCTTCAAGGACAATTGGCCGAACGCCAGAATACTTTACAAGAAATGGTCGTAAAAATTCAGACTCTCCCCGACGTGGATATAGGTGAGATTCGGGATAATATCGATATTCGAGATCTCCGGGATTTAGAGAAGAAAATAGCAGAATTACCCCGCGATCCTGCCTTTAGCGATCGGCTAGGAAATTTACAGGATTTTCAAGAAAAGCTCTCGCAAATACAGGAAGCACTGGCTAGAGGGCAGGAAAAAATTCAAGAATTGCGGGGGTTAAAAGATAGCGAACCCCTGCAACAACTGCAAGCGAAGATTCAAGAGTTACGGGAGCTAAAAGATAGCGAACCCCTACAACAACTACAAGGGAAGATTGAGGAGTTGCGGCAGACTAAAGATAGCGAAATCCTCCAACAATTGCAAGCAAAAGTTCAGGAGCTACAGCAGTTAAAAGATAGCGAACCCCTGCAACAACTGCAAGCGAAACTCCAAGAGTTACGGGGGTTAAAAGATAGCGAACCCCTGCAACGACTCGAACAAGAAATTCAGAACGCCCGAGAATCGCTCGAACAACTAGAACAAACAATGCAACAGGTACAAGAATTCGCCGACAATCGCCAATTACAGCAACTCGAAGCGGATTCGGAAACAAACCTACAATTCGATCAGGGCATCTACGATTTCGCCGTCAGTTACCACATCGGCGATCCGATCAGCCACGAACTGCCCGAAAAACCCTCTAATCGCTCTTTTCCCTTAATTTGGTTCCAGCCCTATGCGGGCCTTCGTCTCAATAGTATCAGTATCGATATCGAGCAAACGCTTACCGTACAACTATCCAGTCCCCTTGTCAACTTCAGCCAAACTTTCCAACAAACCTTCAGTCAGGGGAGAACTTGGTTTGAACCGCTCCTCGGCGGTAAATTTGGGGTACAGGTGTCCGATCCGATCACTTTATGGATTCGGGGAGACGCTTCCGGTTTCGGGCTGGCCGGCGATACAGATCTAAGCTGGAACCTCCTCTTTGGAGTCGATTGGTGGGTGAATCGCCAAATTTCCCTGCAATTCGCCTATCGTTTCTACGGGATCGAGTATAAAAACGGTAGTGGCGATAACGCGTTCGGTTTTACGGAAAACTTTAACGGACCCTTTCTCGCCGCCACTTTTCACTTTTAACTTAGTGTCAGCATTCATCCCTCGCGCTTAGCGCGATGGGACGGGGCTTTTAAAGGGCCGAAGTAATTCCCCCCAGGGCTCCCCTCATGAATGCTGACTTTGTATATAGACAATTCCTCAAAAACTATGTTATCATAGTTTTAGTTTCTTGATAACTTTTATGTACAAAGCGTACAAATTCAGACTTAAGCCTAATACCGAGCAAGAAATAGCCTTAGCAAAAAGCTTTGGTTGTTGTCGTTGGTTTTGGAATTATTCCCTGAATTTATGCCAAGAAACCTATAAAACCACAGGAAAAG
>NZ_JADBRW010000159.1:0-16248 GCF_020247025.1 Microcystis sp. M109S1 | reverse complement strand
CTGAAAACGGACGTGGAGAAAGTGTCAGACTTAAGCAATTAAGCGTTTTTCGGTGAAGCGTCAACCCCGTTCAGCGACCACCCTAAAAAAGTGGCGTGGTGAGGAATCGCCGTCCGTTTTACGGCGGCGAGGATGTCAACTACTTTCTGGTTATAGATCTGGGACTTTCGTTAAAACTCCCTCATATTTTTCTTTGTTATCTCCATTCAAACTAGGCAAGTTTTCAACAACATTCTTCCCCTCTTTATCAACTGTTACAGCTAGTTTTAATCCCAAAGCCTTCAGCCAAAGCCCTAAATTATAAATTCCTATTCCTGCTGGCATTGTTAATAATTTATCGAGAAATTGCTCATAAATTTTAATTTGTTCTGCGGTTAAATGAGAATCCCCAAGAGCTTCGAGAACATTCCTCAAAGCCATTTTCAGTAATTCGGGATCGAATTCAAACTCGTCTTCTTCTAAGTGAGTTTCGAGATAAAGAGCCGCATAGTTTGGATCTTTAAGATTGTCCAGTAAAAAAGGGTGGTAGCTAATACTTTTAGACATAATTTTAACTCCGATAATCTCTCCAGTATTCTTGGGCTTGGCGAATATCTTTAATTTGAGTGCTTTTATCACCTCCACACAGTAGCAACACGATGGTTGTCCCTACTTGTCCGAAATAGATGCGATAACCTCGACCATAGTCTATTCTTAATTCAAAAACACCTCCTCCTACCGAACGGTAATCGCCTAAATTGCCCATCCTCACTCGGTCAAGTCTTTTACTGATGATAGTTTGAGTTTTAGACACTCGGATAGAATCAAACCAATTATCAAAAGGAATTTGACCATCGGGTGTTACATAACGCTCAATTTCTCTTGGTTGCGTTGCCATGAATTAACTCTAGCACATTAGTTTCCTCGCCAATGCTTAACATTTTCCGTTCGTATTTCCTAATAAAAGAAGCTTTTATTATCTCTTGCGCCAATTACCAGTTTTCTCGGCGATGGCAAGGATTAACTCCGCACTCCTTGCTGTACCATCCACTTACCGAGTGCTAGATTTATGAAGGCTTCCTGCGCTTTATCTCCCAGCTTACGCCAAAGGGGTAAGGCTTGTTCCCATTTGGTTATAGCTTGTTGATAGGATTCGGCTGTCCCTTGTTGGAATAGTTGCATCCCCTCATCAAAAAGTTGTTGCGCTTGGGTGCGGGTATCGGTTTGGGCGATGGTTGTTTGGGCGATTGCTACTTCTGCCGCCATCACCAGGGGAGATAACCCTCCAGAAAGCAACACAGTACCAGCAATCAGAAGTTTGGAGAAAGAAGCCATAGTCTTATGAAGTCAGAAGTCAGGAGGGGAAAGCCTGCCATTTTTTCTCAATCATTGGGAGGATGCCAGCCTGCTTGTACCCAATAGCTACGAACTACCAAAGCATCTGGATCGTCACTCAGATGAAGTACAGTAACAGTTGCTCTACCAATCGGTGTCAGTCCTACAATTACTATACCATCTTCAGCCCATCGGAAATGTTCCGACCAAATTTGAGTAGATGGATTAAATAGTAGGACTGTTTCGCCTGTTTCTGGGTCAATACCTGTCGTTTTGTCGCTTTTGTAGCGATTGCACAGGGGACAAGCTAACCATAAGTTAGACTCATTATTACTACCTTTTTTAGCAAGGGAAATGATGTGTTCGATCTCCAAACGAGCCATCACTAAATGCTGAGGACTCAAGCAATAACCGCAACGGTTACGCGCAGTAACTCGAACCCGACGTTCAACTTCGATAGGGATGTAGGGACGTGCCATCTATTCACTCAGAGGAGGGCGCAAACCTCGTTCAACTGCTACTTTTAAGGCACGAGCTTTATGGACTAAACCGCGCCGGTAAACCTGCATCAGTGTATCTAGTTGGTTGACTCCAGCTTCATTAAGTTCTCCTTCTTGATTCTGGGCTAAAAGACTGCTGAATAACTCTTGCTGTTCAGCTTCCATTTGCAGGTCACAGAGGGCTAAAATTTGGTTATCTGGCAAAGATTCGATGGAGAGTTCGCTGATAGCGTAGTCAATCCATTCGACTAAGATTTCTTCTAATCGTCGATGAGTAAGTGCTGCAATTTGTTTGGCTTGCTGGGCTAGGGCTTCAGGCAGTTCTAGGGTGACAGTTTCAGTCATTTTTTCTTTATTATGCCGAATAAGAGAGGACTTTGAATTCAGAACCCCCCAAACTTGGGGGGCAGGGGAGCTTCCCTGTATAGTCTTAGAGAAATCGCCTAAACCGAGGCTGTCCTATTTTACATATAAAACCGTTAAATCTGACTAACCGCTATAATTCAAACATGGCGGCTCAACCCAGAAACATTCGACGTTATGTTACCAGCGACGGCAAAGTTCCCTTTGCTCAATGGCTCGATTCTTTGCGAGATATCAAGGCTAAAACTAAAATTGCTCAACGCCTAAACCGTCTTAATTTAGGGAACTTAGGGGATTATAAATCAGTAGGAGGGGGAGTTTATGAACTACGAATAGACTATGGTTCCGGTTATCGCATTTACTTTGGACAAATCGGGACAACGATTATCTTACTCCTGTGTGCAGGAGATAAAAGAACGCAAGCTAAAGACATTGAAATAGCCCAAAAATATTGGCAAGATTATAGGAGGCGAGAAAATGCCAGTCAGTGATAGTTATCATGATTCCCTGATCGAATCCCTTAAAGATCCCCATTATGCAGCAGTTTATCTGGAAACTCATCTAGAGGGAGATGAATATGGATTTGAATCAGAATTACTCAGACTCTCCTTCAATCACGTCCTAGAAGCCCTTGGCTCCCAAAATCTAACACCAGAACAAATCAAAATTCAGGCGAAGCAATTGGAAGAATTAATGCAAAAACCTGCCCCTGAAGCCATGAATCAACTAACCTCTTGGCTCCAAGCTTTAGGATTGAGATTAACGATAACAGTCGCTCCAAAAATGCCAGAAATAAATCATCAAAATGACGCTGTTAGTTCAATCGAGATTACAGTATAGTTCAGCAAGCTTAGTAAATGCTGAACCTCAGCAAGTCTTTTTCGGGCTTAACCGAGTAGTATTGGGTCTTATTCTGCTTCTCCAATTAAAGTAAATGCCGCCCAATCTTTCGGATTATTAGGATGGTTTTTCATGGTGGTTAACATTGCCTGTCGCAACGCCTGTGCTTTATCGAGCTTTTTCTCTTGCCAATTGCGATAAAATTCGGTCATTAAACTCGCTGTGGGTGCATCAGGAACTGACCATAAAGAAACAATAATACTTGGCACTCCTGCGGTAATTAAAGAACGGGATAATCCGATTACACCATCTCCTGTAATCCTTCCTCTTCCTGTATCACAAGCACTTAAAACCACTAATTCCGCATTCAATTTTAAGTCTAAGATTTCACTAGCAGTAAGCAAACCATCATCATTACCAGAAGGAGCGAGGGCGATTGCACCAGGTACTCCTAATCCTTTAAAATCATCTAATAAACCATGGGTTGCTAGATGAATAATTCTGGCTTGAGGTAATTGGGAAAGGATGGCAGTTTTAGTGGCTTGGTTGCCTGTTAAAGCTTTAGTATTGAGTAGTTTAGCAATAGCGATCGCTTCGTTTTCTGCTGCTGGTAAGGGATTAAGTTGTTCTGGTGGTTCGCCAATTTTGACAGTTACTTTCGGCATGGTAGGATTGCCGACAACGACAAGTCCTTTCGGGTTAGCTTGTTGAACTTTTACTCGTTGTTTTTGGGTTAAGTCTAAAACTTGGATAGCGGGTGCAGTGAGAATAGTATGTTTTTCAATTAAGTATTTGCCATTAGCATCTTGTAAGGCAGGAAAAGGTACTAAAAATAGTTCTCCTTGCGGCATGAAGATGACATGAGCATTAGGATCGGAGGGGAGTAAATCAGCAATGGGAGCAATTAAGATTTTGTGGAGTTGCTTTAACTGATTTTCTGCTTCAGAGCTATTGAGTGGCACTACTTCGAGGCTAGAACCGCGTTCTCGGACTCCAAAAGATGCACGAGAACTGGTTAATAATTGTTCTAAAGAGATATTTTGTTGCCATAGTATAGGCTTTAGATCAACGCGACGAAACTCGATTTCTCCTGTAGGCTTAACAACCCAAATAAATAATTCGGATTCTTTCTTATTTTCCTGGTTCTTTATTTTGTCTCCGTGAATAATAGAGTATTCAACCAGTGTCGCATTTTGTCGTTTGGCAATCTCTCTTATCTCTTGAATTTCTGGGGTTAGTATCGAGTATTGTTTATTTGCATGAGAAGATATTCTGGCTGCCAATAATTCCACAAAAGCACGAGATCTGCCCCTTTCAGCGACTTCTAGGGCAGCATCGGTTTTATTTTGAGCAATAAGGACTTCTTGTAAAAATTCATAAAAAAGACTAATTTGTGTATCAAAAAATGAGACTTTATAGGCATCACTAGAGAACCCTTTTCGTCGTAGTTCAGAAATATTGATTGCTTCATATAAAAGTTTTTCTGCTTCTGAAGGATTACCTGATTTAAAAAGAACAACACCCAAACCCCCAGTGGCAAAGCTAAGAGCAACAGACTCCTTAATTTGTCGTGCAACCTGCAATGTTTGTTGACCATATTCTCTGGCTTTCTCATAGTTATTTATTTCCGAATAAACTTCACGAAGCCCTTCTAGTGCACTTGCAATTCCATAAAGATCTTGAGTTTTTTGTGCAACCAATAAACTCTGCTCAAAGTAATCAATTGCTTTAACATTATCTGCTAACAAAAAGTAGATCAATCCTAATTTATTTAGTGATAACCATTCACCTTGATTATCCTTAAAATGCTGTGCTATTAATAAACTTTGTTGAGCGTAATCAATTGCTTTTTTATAATTTTCTTGCCCTAAATAAGCAGTACTTAAATCTCCTAAAATTCGCCCTTCAAAGGAGCGATCTTCAAGTTTTTTAGCAAGAGGTAATCCTTGTTCTAAATACTCAATTCCTTTTTCGGCATTTCCAAATAAAAGATACGCAAACCCTATTTCATTAATAATGGTAATCTCTGCATAGGGACTTTGAAGAGTTCGGGCTATTTTCAAGCACAGTTGCCAAGAATTTAAGGCAGATTCATATTTATTTTCTTGGTAAAATTGTTGACTCGCTTGTTCCACACACTCCTTACTTAAGAGTTGCAAATAATTCACCACAACTGTTTTTCCCCAAACATCTTGAATTTCCTGATAAAGAGAATCAGCTTTTTGCCAAGATTGAAATGCCGTCTCTAATTTACCTTCTCCATACTGTTGAATTCCCTGTTGTAGAAAGGTATCCGCAACTTTTTGCTTAGATGACGGTTCAAGACTCAGGGGTTGTATTAAGCGTGATAGTTGGGGTTGGCTGATAGAAGTTCCTTGATTGAGTCGGTTTACATTCTCTAACGCTGCCCGATAGTATTCATTATTGGTCTGCTTTTGTTTTTGATAGAGATTAGCTGCTTGTTGGTAATCTGCGCCCGCGCCTTGCCAATCTCCCAAATGATAGCGAACTGTCCCTCGATGGTAGTATGTTTCGGCCAGGTTAGGACTGAGGCGGATTGACTGGTTGCAGTCTTCTAGTGCTGCCTGGTAATTGCCTTGTTGAATTCTAGCTAAACATCGGTTAGTATAAGCCTCATCAAAGTCAGCACGAATTTTAAGAGCTTGATTGCAATCGGCGATCGCTTCCTGATCATGATTCATCTGGGCATGGGTAAAACATCTATTGGAATATGCTTGGGCATCAGCAGGATCTAGATTGATGCTCTGAGTATAGTCTTCAATCGCACCTTGAAAATCGCCAAGGGCATGGCGGATAAGACCCCGATTGAGATAGATGCTTCCCTTCTCAGGCTCTAATCTCAAAGCTCTATTACAATCAACAAGGGCTTCTTGATAATTGCCCAAGTTAATCTGAACAAGGCAGCGACTGTTGTAAATCTCTGCTTTGACAGGGTTTAAGCGTAGTGATTGAGTATAATCGACTAGAGCGCCTCCATAGTCCCCCAAGTCAAAACGAATTTTTCCTCTAATGGCGTAAACTGTATCCGGTAGGTCGGGTTCAATTTGCAGAGCCTGGTTTAAATCACGAATGGCTGATTGACTATCTCCTAAATAATAGTAAGCAATTCCCCGGTTAGCGTAGGCTATGGCCATCAATCGCCTAGATTCAGGTTTTAACTGTAGCACTTGGGTCAAATCGGCGATGGCTGCTTGGTATTTTCCTTTAAGCAGTTTATCTATAGCCTGTTGCAATAAATCTTCAACGCCGACCTGACTCAGATGAACTGCTGGAGGCTTATCTTCTATCCCAATTTCCGCTTTTACCATCGGAGAAAAGCTAGTAGCAGATATTAGGATTAGGCTGGCAGTCCAAACTCCGATTTTCATGACTTTATCCTCCGCTTTATTTTGGTTCTAAAATCGACCCCATAAAAAGAATTGTGCCTGTCTGATTATCCCGAATAGCAAAGAAGAAGGGTCGGTCAACAACCATGTGAAAAGTATCCAAGTTCAAACTATATAACGTCATGACTCCAGTGACGGCTGCTGCTTCAGTTCCCTCTTCATTAACTTCGATAAATATCTTCTGCTTGACCTGATCGATGCTAAATTTGTTGGTATATGGCTCGACAGCCGCCGCTATCATTCCAGAAAAATCAGCTAAATTTCTATCAAAGGCAACTCCCATCCCCAAGGCTTTCAAGGTATCATTAAGGGTGATTTCATAGTCGAACTTGAAGCGAGGCAATTGAATAACTCCTTCTTTGAGCTTAAAATGAGTCATCCATTGCTCCCAGGTTTTGCTATTAAGTTGTCGATGAAAATCTTCTAGGCTTATCCCTAGTTTGGGCAGGAAAACATACATACTTAATCGACCATTGCCATAAGGCAGACTCACCGATTGAAATAGATCGTTCTCATAGTAGGGATAATCATCCTTCCGACTAGACATCATAGGATGCTGTTTCTGAGTGCCATTGAGTAAATGAAAAGGTAAATCTTGGCTTTGATCTTTGGGAAAAGGAATCTTCCATTTTCCTTTAAAGTAGATGGCATTGAAGATTAGAACAGCCGAATCTGGGTCAAGCGTATCAACGATTACGTCTATTTTGCCGTTGGTGTTTTGTCTAACCCACTTATTAATTAGGGAAGGAACACTTGGATCTTTAAAATCCAAAGTGTCTATTTGAGCAGCGTAAGCCTCTCTGACTCTTTGGAGAAAGTCAAGATTAAATGACATCCCTTGTCTGATCCAAAGGGAGTTAGCAATGGAAAGCTGAACTTCAGGATCTAGATTTCTCCAAGAGTCTTTCAAAGCTGCATTAGCTTGGTTGACTTCTTCTAGGCTAATCCCTTCCAGTTCCAATGTTTTAGACATTGCCTGTTGGGTTTTTCCACTGGCACCGTTATAGGTCATAGCCAGGGCAATAGCAAGGCTAGTGGGCGAAATAGCAATATTTTGATTAGGTTGTTGCTGAAAGAGTTCCGAAAATATCTTGAAACTAAATCTGTTATTGGCTTGAACAATCCCCAGGTTAGTAGCTTCAGGAAGTTGGGAGAGGAATGAAGGGAGATTCTCTTTCGCAGATAAATTTCTCAAATCTTGAGTCTGTCCAACTTCAGCAAAACTTAGTGTCAGTAATTCTAGATAGGCTGCTAAAATCACACCTATCGATATAAAAAGTAGTTTTTTCATGGCAATCATAATTAATAATTAAAGTGTTAAAATCAATTGTTTGAAATCCCAATAACCTCAAAAGTAATCGACATAGCCGCCATCTGTCGGGTATCAATCTGACGCACTCCTGAAGTAGAAACTGTCCCACCCCCCCGACTTCCCTCATCTAAATCATCCAGAAGGCTAAAAATCGCCTCGTCTGGCTGAGTTAAATCTACAGGTGTCCCTCTCAGACTATCCCCTCTCTCTGTAGCTAAAACCCGCAACAATTCCACAGCTTTGGTTAGAGGAGTCGTGGTAGTAATAACCAACACTTCCGCTATTCCCGTTTCACCCTCTACCTTAAATTTATACAATTCCCCTCGATTGGGATCGGGAATCTGAATTTTTTCCCCCGGAGTCACAGGAGAATTATCTCCCGTCCCCAGTAAAGGCGAAAGGACACAAAGCGTCCCATCTACACTGATAAGCAAGACGCTGATATAGAGAGGAACTAACTCGTTATTTTGCACGAGAAATTGTACTTGAGTCCCCTGCTTGATTTTTTGCGCGTTACTGGTTAAACCGCGCACTCCCCTAGTTTGACTGAGACTGCCTGACTTTGCACCCCTAACCGTAAACGATTCTGCTACCAATTGGCCGCCATCTACCGTTTCCATCGCCGCAGCTACACTCAAGCGAGCCGAAGTCGCATTGAGGGTTAACTTGACCAACCTCGCTGCTAATAAAGATTTGAGTTTGGCTTGCAATCGCCTGACTCCATCAGTTACACTTTCTCCTGAAATCCCAGCCGAACCCGGAATCAGATCCGCAGCCAGAGAAAATAAAGCCAGACTACCTATTTCTGGCAAGGGAGTCACTTTAAGTTTCTGCAATTGTTGATAAGCTAAACGGCTTTTACTTCGGATCACCGATATAGACTCCAAAAGGGTTATAGCTATTGGATCATGCAGGTTAAGCGCCGTTTAGCTTAGTAAGCGGGAGTTACTCGACCCAGAATATAGTGGATATCTGTCTCATCTGAGGAAACCGCTTCCATGGATTTAATCCCTTGTAAAGCTTGCTTGGCTGCTGCTTGTTCCTGTCCTAAGGAAGCATCTAAGCGAATGCGGAGGGTTAAATCACTCGGAATTGCCCGCGATCGCTCTTGAAGTAGAGTCCCGGACGCAATATTATCTCTTGTCTGCATCAGTTTCCCCTTAGCTGTCAACTCTTGACGGGACTCTATCTGAACTTGACCGCGTTCTTTTCCTTCCCCATCCACTAAAGTTAAAATTGCCCCCCGACCGAATGCTTCTAAAGTACGCGGATCGATCCCTCCCAAAAACAGATCCACCCGATTTCCCTGCACTTGAGTGACCACAGCTTCAGCAGGGATTTTCTGATCTGGTTTGAGAAAATAAACCGCTTGCTGGCTGTTGTTACTTCCCTCCCTAGTATTAAATTCCGGTTGCTGTAATAAACCAGCCGTCGGGAAATATTCGCGTAAAATGCGCTCGGTAGTCGCCGTCGCACTCACCATCACTTGACTGACTGACTCGCCTCCCGTTTGCTGCCAGAGATAGCGAGTCAAGATATATGTAAAGATACCAGCCGCCGTATCACCAAAGGAAGCATCGATCGCCGCTTGGTCAGTTCTAGCAGCCGCCAGCATTATGCCTTTGGGAACGCCTTTTTTTCGCTCTGTGGCCAAGTCTGAAGCGGTCAAGTTGAGTCTGGACATCAGTTGTTTTTGATATTCCTGTTCCTGGGGACTTGCTAACAGTTGGATATTAGAGTTTTCAGTCCGGTTTAACTCCCGATTTCCAGGGCGCGATCGCACAGTTAAGATGCCCTTTCTCGCCCCTCCAGAGTGACAACTATCCAGAATAAAAGTGACATTTTCTGTATTAATTGCTTGCATTAACAACCATAGAGTATGACCTGTAATATCATTGACTTTTCCTCCTTTATTGGGATAACCTGGAGGGAGAATGCTATCAACAGGAACGATTGTGCTAACTTGCCCATCTTGAAAAATTTGATCGGGATCAAAAACTTGAGAACCATGACCAGAAAAGTGAAAAACTACCACATCACCAGGTTGCGCCCATTTAATTAAATGTTCCTCAAACGCTTGTAGGATATTCTCACGAGTTGCTTCATGATCAGTTAAAAGCAAAATTTGATCGGACTGAAATCCAAAACGGTGAATGAGTAATTCCTGTTGTAGTTTGACATCATTGACTGCGCCTTCAAGGGTTATCCATCTAGTATCGGGGTAATTATTAACACCCACTAATAATGCCCGTTTACGAGGTGTATTCTCTGCCAGTACGCTACGATAAAAAATGGCTCGCTGTTTCAATTCCAACTGGCTTAATCCTAAAGTGGCTAATAAAGAACCAGTCATGGATAGTAATTGCCTACGCTTAATTCTAGTCATAAAATTTCCCTACCTATTTAATACTACCAAATCTTGATACTGAAAGCATTTATTATGGTGATTTGGGGGGAATTTGCCCAGCCGTTAAGGTGACAATTTAGCCATCTTTTAAAATGCTGATAGACTCTCCTAGATCGCTATTCTCACACCAGCATCGATTTTCTGATGCAGTTCTGTTAAAGTGGATTCAGTCAATTGAGTTGCAGATAGATAATCCAAGTATCGCACAAGGATAAATACAACTGGGTCACGTTAATACGTCCCCGCTCATAACGACGACGAACCACATCTTCGGGAATATTATGCCACTGGCTACCTTTCTGTCAACTCTCTCTAAAGACTAATGATTTCCTCCTCTTCTTTTCTGTGTACTTTGTCCGCCTAAATCTGTTAAACTAGAAACATCGGAACTCAATACTGGAGAAACCCCTTATGTCAGAAACCTCAAAGGTTAAAGATAGCCGTATAGACTTGAGAGTGACTCAAGAACAAAAAGAACTTCTCGAAAAAGCCGCCTCCCTCAGAGGAATTTCCTTAAGTGCTTATACTCTTCTTCACCTGTTACCTATTGCCAAACAAGACATAGACACTCAGGAAAGATTGATTCTTTCAGATCGAGATCGAGACTTATTTATGCCCATTATGGAAAATCCCCCGGAACTTCAAGGAAACCTCAAAACAGCCATTAAAAAATATCGAGATAAATATGGACAATGAGGCGGAAAAAAGATGGAATTTTGTCCCTATTCATCAAAAGTATCAACGAGAGTATTTTGACTGTGGTTATCCCGTCTTAAATGATTATCTCAAAAAATACGCTCGGCAAAATAATGAAAAAGGAATTGCTAAAACCTTTATTGCCATTTCCCAATCTGAGCCTTTGAAAATTGAGGGTTATTACACAGTCAGTGCTAGTGTTATTGAGTTTGACTCTCTCCCAAAATCTTATCAAAAAGGAATGCCCACCTATCCAATTCCAGCCCTACTAATTGGCAAGTTAGCTGTGGATAACTCAGTCAGAGGACAAGGATTAGGAGGAGAATTACTCGTAGATGCACTTTTTAGAGCCGTCAAAGCTTCTCAGGAAATTGGCATTTTTGCAGAGTTGATGCTATAGATTTAAGAGCCAAAGAATTTTATTTAAAATACGAATTTATTCCTTTTCAAGATCAACCGCTTTCACTCTTTTTACCGATGAAAACTATCCTCAGAGAATTTATCTAATTTTTATTTTCAGACAAAAGAGAAGAAAAGTCATGAAACTCGAAATTAATTTTGGAACTTGTTGCTCCAGTGCTGCCTTACTTCTAGATAGCACTCCCAAACCTACCAAAGAACCGCTTTTGTCAATTATTTTTGATCTAGAGCGAACTAATCAATTAAGTCTCTTGCCAGAAAAGATTTAATTTGTCGGTAGTGTTCTGAATCTGTGGATAAAACAAGTCACAATGAATAGACTGACTACCCCGCAGAAATACGATCCACAGGTCTAGAACATTACCCATTCATCTTATATTTAATTCCATCCACTCACTTAGGAAATCACCATGGAACTTTATCAACGAATTGCTGATTTTTATGACTCCTCTAGTGGACTATGGGAAAGGATTTGGGGCGAACATATGCACCATGGTTACTACGGTCGCGGCGGCAAGATTAAACTCGATCGCCGTCAGGCACAAATTGATTTAATAGAAGAATTATTAACTTGGGGAAATGTCACCGGCGCTAATCAGATTCTCGATGTGGGTTGTGGTATTGGTGGCAGTAGCCTTTATCTGGCCGAAAAATTTCACAGCCAAGGGGTGGGGATTACCCTTTCCCCGGTACAAGCCGCTAGAGCCAGCCAAAGAGCGCAAGAGTTCAATTTAAAAGAACAAGTGAGTTTTTGTGTGGCTGATGCCCTAAAAACCCCCTTTCCTGACGATAATTTTGATCTGGTCTGGTCATTGGAAAGTGGCGAACATATGCCCGATAAAAGGCAATTTCTGCGGGAATGTTATCGGGTTTTGCAGCCCGGGGGGACTTTTTTGATGGCAACTTGGTGTCATCGTCCCACCACTTCCCTGGCCGGTAATTTAACGGAAGGGGAGATTAAACTATTAAACGAGATTTATCGGGTTTATTGTCTCCCCTATGTGATTTCTTTGCCAGAATACGCCGATATTGCCCGTGACATTGGCTTTCAAGACCTAAAAACCGATGATTGGTCCCTATCGGTGGCCGCTTTTTGGGATGTGGTGATTGACTCGGCCCTAACCCCAGATGCGATCGCAGGTTTGTTAGCAAGCGGTTATACTACTATCCAAGGAGCTTTATCTTTAGGGTTAATGCGGCGCGGTTACGAGTCGGGTTTAATTCGTTTTGGCTTACTGCAAGGGAAAAAATAATCAGCTTGGCGATGATTACAGTGCAGCGATTGATTATTAGGCGTTGTCAGATCAGAATAGGAAAGATGCAATGCAATCCTTGCTATCAAAGCAATTGGAGTTCCGGTGCTGATTCGGATCATCTTTCAATTTGACAACGCCAATTTTTCCTCAATCCAGTCTTTGACAATAGCTTGTAACGGTAAATCACGACGCTGACTTTCTTGCTCAAGAGCCTCTACCATCCATGAGGGAAACTCAAACGCAATTGTTTGTTCCTCGGAATTAGAACGTTTAATTTTAGTTAAATCCAAGTATTCGATGATATTTTCTCCATCATCAAATTTGCGGTCAAAATCTTCAGCTTTCATAAATTTCTACCTCTTCAGGTCTAGAGCGTCGGACTGAAATAATACGGATTTTGGTTTGACGATAGGTAACTACAGCTGACCAATGCTTACCTGCTATTATACCAATAACAACAAATCGTGGTTCATTTTTTGTTTGGGCTGGAATTTCGACTTTTTGGGAATCTAACCATAATACTTGAGCTTCAACAAAATCTAGACCATGTTTATTTTTGTTAGCTTGGCTTTTATTAGGATCAAATTCAAATTCCGGTTTTTTCATTCTCTTGGCTTCGTTTCCGTGGCTGCATCTCAATTTGGTCGAAATATCTATAGGACATTTTGGGCGCACGCAGTTCGATAAACTCACTGACCACTAGGCACTCCTACAATAATATTATGGTAGTGACTGTATCGGCAAAAGTTATAGTACAATTGAGCTAATAAACTTTGGAATTCCCTTGCTGCTGTTATCAGTAAAAAGTTATCAGGTAGAACCTGAAGGGAGCGTTCCCAAGTAAAAGGGAACGAGATATCACCTGATTATAATCTTGCTGGTTTTCTTGGATCTTGTCCGATGGCTCAGGGCAGATTTGAACTGCCGACCTTGGGCTTATGAGTCCCCTGCTCTGACCAACTGAGCTACTAAGCCGTTGTTTACACAGTTATCAATAATAACACACAATCACCCAATTGCACAAGAGCAAAAAAGGGAAGATTTTTTCTTCCCTTTCTGGGCATCTTTAACGTCTGCCTGGCAGGAAAGCCATGGGATTGACTGCTCCCTGGCCGGAGGGGTGAACCTCGAAATGTAGGTGGGGGCCGGTGCTAAAACCGGTGCTACCCATCTGGGCGATTGGCTCGCCTTGCTGAACAGTTTGGCCGCGACGCACCAGCAGACGGCTGTTATGGGCATAGAGAGTGGTGCTACCATCGGGGTGACGCAGTTTCACCAGATTGCCATAACCGCCAGAATTCCAACCGGAGGAGATTACTTCACCGGCGGCCGCCGCCACAATCGGGGTCCCCACTGGACCGGCGATATCGATGCCGCGATGAGGTCTGCCCCAGCGCCAACCGAAACCGGAGGTTAACACACCCCTGGTGGGCCAGATAAAGCCGGTAAAAATGGGGGTGGGATTAGGTAAATACTCATCGGGATTAGTGAGGGGAGGAAGGGAAGGTTCTACGGTTTCGCCGACGGGAATTCGTAGGCGGTCATTATATTCTTCCACATTGGTAGGAGCCGAACCGATAATCTGTGGGGGGGTGCTTTGGTTAGAACGAGAACGAAGGGCAGCCCATTGAGGATTAGGGGTTATTTGCCGATCATCGACGGTTTCTGAGGGATTATCGACGGGAATAGCGATACTTTTCTGGGTTTCCGAAAGGTTAGTTTCCCGCAGATTAGCCACCTCTTGGCGCAATCTTTCCCGATAGCTGCCGGTGATATTTTCGGGGAATTCTTCCGTCTCCGTGGTGGCAGTTGCGGCGGGCAAATTTTGTCGATTGCTGGGGTTAAAGGACAATCTAGGGCGATCGCCGACCAAGGGGGTAAGATTTTGATTAACTCTAGCGTTGGCAGAGCGGTCGGGAATCACTAGGGTTTGATTAACTTTAATCCGGTTGGGGTTGTCAATGCCGTTTTCCCTGGCTAATTCGGCGGGGGTGATGCCGAGAGCGCGAGCGATCGTGTTTAAGGTATCCCCTGGCCGAACCCGATAAACTTGATTTTCTGGGGGAATTATGACCCGAGGATTGGGAACGGCGGGAATTTCAGTCACAGGAGCCGGATTTCGTAGGGCGACGCTGGGAATTTCCGGTCTGCTTGTCAAGGGAGGATTAACGGGAATTGTGGCTATCGGGCGATCGCTTTCAGGGGTGGGAACGGGAATCGGGATCACCTGGCTGGTTGGTCGGGGCGATTCTTCGGGAGCAATAACGGGAATCTCGACAGCGGTTGGCGAATTATCGGGAACAAGAGCGGTAGTTTCGGTGACGATTACTGTTTCCCCGGAATCGGACTGATGGGGGATTTCCTCGGTCCGTAAGGCGGCCAAACTTTCTTGGAGACGTTGACGGGTTTGACGCAGACTAGCAGAGGAACTATCCAACTGCTCAGGAGTTGCTGCCGGGGCTGCCGGGGGCAACTGCTCAGGAGTGGGAATTTTTAAGGTTTGTCCGATAATCAGATCGGATTGGGGGGGGAGATTATTGCGGGTAGCGATCGCTGTAGGGGTGGTTTGATAGGTGTCGGCTAAACTCCACAGGGATTCTCCCGGTTTTACCTGATGCTCAACCACTGATGTGGCGATGAATTTGACGGTAGCAAGTGCTTGGGATTGGATTATTTGCGGTTCTTTTAGTTCTTTACCCGCACCTTTTGCTTTTTGGGACAGGTCAATTACTTCCCATTCTAAGGGGACAGAATTGGCGGCCTGGGCTGATTCTGAGGTGGAGTTGAGAATGCTAGGTACTCCCAGAGAGAGTGCTAATCCCAGCAGGGCAGCCGAGCAACGGACTCGGTTAGACTCAGCAGTGCAATTCTGTTCTGGGGTAGCGGATGTCATGGGGTTGTGGATAAAAGTCTCTTTCAAACAGACCTCCTGTGGTGTAAAGAGTTAGCTAGAGCCAGTCTATTCAGCCGATGATTCTAGCTTTCAGCATTAGCCTTGAGGCTAGAGTAGAAGTTAGGCAACTTTCTTTTTAGTCAAAATACCTAAAGGTGACTTTTAGGAGAGATTAACTTAGATTTTGAAATTGTGCAAGTCTCCCTCTGACTATTAGCATCGGGATCACGGCAAGTTGGTGACATTTTGAATGTCCAGATTGACGATGCTCTATCTCAGTTGTTCCAAGCTGATCAGCATTTTTGGTCCTGCCAATTTTTGCCCGTTTTTTCATAGAAATTTTTTATCTGTTTTGCCGTTTACAAAGAAATTATTAATCATTTCCCATCCGTTTTTAATAGAGTGAGGGGAATTTCTGAAATGGAATTCAGTCTGTCTATATTTGACTATACTTTTACTAACTAGGGTTTGCGGCAAAAAGTTTTTCGTGGGGACAGGGTGTGGGGTGTGGGGTGTGGGGTGTAGGTTTTTACCGATTCTGAGGGGGTCAATTACCTAATTTTCAGAGAAAAAGTCCCGGAATTTTCCCCCGATCACTCCCAGAACTGGTACTTTTTGATTGACAAAAAGTCTAAAAGTCTTACCCAACAAGGTTTTTAGATTTATTCAGCAAGCCCTAACTAAGCTAAAACGCACTTAAACCACCTAAAATAGAAATAGTAACTTGAGAAAAATTCTACTTATGCCAGCTAAAGATTTCCTAGAGTTAGAAGAAAAGAAAAACTTACAAAAATCTCTTAAAGAATAAGAAAGAGCAGAAGTTAGGGAAAGAATTTTAAT
>NZ_JADBRW010000158.1:0-5999 GCF_020247025.1 Microcystis sp. M109S1 | reverse complement strand
CAGTTATCAGTTATCAGTTATCAGTTATCAGTTATCAGTTATCAGTTATCAGTTATCAGTTATCAGTTATCAGTTATCAGTTATCAGTTATCAGTTATCAGTTATCAGTTATCAGATGGCGCAATAATATTATTGTAGGGGCGAATTACATTCGCCCTCTTTTAATAACTTCTGCTGCTCACCATAAGTGAGAGAAAGTCACCAATATGAGATGCACCCTGTGAGTTTTCAGTTCATTAGACATCTGCAAAAATTATAACTCAATCACAGCTTGCTTTTATGTCATGTACTAATAAATAGTTGGATGACTGAAATCTAAGTACAGGACAAAAATTGTAGAGAATGAAGAAAATTCCGATAATTGGACAAAGAAGGGTTAAGGATCAGATGACGAAGATGGTCAAAACCTAAGCGAAAAAGACTCTTAGCACGACGACCATGTTTCTTGAGCGGAATTGGATGAAGCTGATGAAGCCATAGGCCAGTCTTGAAAGACCAGACCAAAGCTAAAGTCAACAGAGCAAAAAGTAGGCCGCAGGCGATCGGGGTCAGTAAAGTGGGTCGATTGCCAGCAAAAACCACGAGTCTTGAAAATGCCAAAAAGGGTTTCAAGACCCCAGCGCAGAGCGTAATCGCTGATAATTCCGACCGTATGTGGGGGAGCAATCACGACCAAGAGGTCTCCGTCGTCCAAACGCCAGGCTTCAACAAAAGACGCGATCACCCCAAACCCGACAATCACCTTTGAGTTGTTGAGATTCTCCGATCGCCAAGTGGGCGAAGACGACTTTGGCAAGCCTTGGCTTTTCCCTGCCGCTGAATCTTGTCAGTAGCTCGAATCCTTAACCGGAAAGACATAGACGGTTCGAGGAGAAGATAGCGCAGCCAAACTTGACCGATAAACTCCCGGTCGCCACACAAGCAACGAATTTGAGCGGTGGGAAAAATTTTTAAGATCGCCTCAATGAAGTGCATACGCACACCACCACCGGAGTTTCCCTTTTCCCCGAGCAGCCACCACCAGACGGGAATGGCAACCCCTTCATGGACTATGCCTAGAGTCGGAATATTGTAACAATGGTCGCCAAACTCCCAGGTAGTTCGGTCAAGACTCAACACCCAAGGTTGGGGGAGCTTCATCCAACTCACAACAATTTTGGCAATTTAGGAGTAATCTAGCTCAAATCATCGAAAAAAGGGTTGTAATCTTTTGTAGTTAGACTCTTTGAGGGCTTTACCTCCAAATCCAACTGCTAACTCGCTCAGATTGACGGTTTTGACTTTGATTAAGGCTAGTAGGAATAGTGCCAGAAACGAAATTCAAAGCACCATGCCATCCGAGATGGGGTTGAAGGGCTTGCTTTAAGGCACTATACTGGTTCATAGGGTTTTGGAGATTGGTTCTATTTCTCATAAAACCCTACTCCCGCCTACTTTAAAATCTTTTAAACCGCATCCACAGGGAAACCCGTAGTTTGGCTTTTTCGGCTATGATCCTTGCATAGCAATACTTTTAAGGGTTAATGGCCTGCCAGTGAAATTCCAGTTCTCTAGCTGGTTGCGGTTTATATCCTTAAAAGTGTCCCGAAGTCAATCTCAGCTTTAGATGTCATATTCCTTACTCTATAAGGGTTTGAGGCTATTTTAACTAGATACCATGTTTTTGGACAAATTCCCAAATTATTCTCAAGCTATACTGGCATACTAGATGCGGTCTAATACAGTTATCCCTTGACTATTTGATTAATGATGAACAACCAACAAAACGGGGCTTTGAAAACCCAAAGCCAAGTAAATCTGCCAGTTTTTGCTCAACCGGCTTTTATCCCCTCCCCGACGCAGGAAGAAGAAGAAATCAACCTGCGTCAAGTCCTTTCTGTGGTCAAGCATCGCTGGTTGATAATCGCTGGCATCACCCTAGGAGTAACAGGTGCGATCGCTACTTATACTTTCTTAAAAACCCCCATCTATCAAGGTAAATTCCTGCTGCTCATCGGTCAACCCATCGAGGAAAATAAAAGTTCTTCCAGACTGGCAGCCCAAGATATCCTACCTCAGTTAGGTGGTGAAGACATCGATTATGATACCCAAATCGCTGTTTTAACCAGTCCTCAACTCCTTAACCCCATCCTTAGTAAAATAACCCCTAAGTATCCCGATTTTACCTACAGTGATTTAATTAGTAAAACTGGCAAATCTGATCTCGAAATTAGTCAATTAAAAGAGACGAAAGTTTTAGAAATTTCCTATCAAGATGCGGAACCGGAAAAAATTAAGCTGGTTTTAGATAATTTAGCCCGTCATTACCTAAACTATAGTTCTCAGGAACGGAAGACCGAAATTAATCAAGGCTTAGATTTTGTTAACGCTCAATTGCCCGTGCTGCGGGAACGAGTTAATTCTCTACAAAAACAAATGCAGCAATTCCGGCAGCAATACAATTTCCTGGATCCCGATAAAGAGGCGACTCGTTTATCACAACAGTTAACCACTACTGAACAAGATTATCGGGCAGCCCAAGTCGCCCTTAACGAAATTAACTCTCGCTCTCAAGCTTTACAGCAACAGGTGGGATTAGACCCTAATCAAGCAATTATCGCTACTTATCTCAGTGAATCTCCCGGTTATCAAGATTTGCTCAAGCAGTTGCAAGAAGTGGAAGTGGAATTGGCGAAACAATCGGCAGTTTTTGCCAAGGATAGCCCGATAATCGCCACCCTAGAGGAAAAACGGGCTAATTTACTGCCCCTACTGCAAAACGAAGCCCAGAGAACCCTAGGGGAAAAACTGCCCCAGACAGTGGGTAATTCCCCGGCTTTGGTATCACGAAGCGCTTTGCGAGTAGAATTAACCCAACAATTGGTGGAAGCCGCTAACAGTCGCCAAACCCTAGAAATTAAGGTAGAATCCCTTGCCCAAGCCCTGGAACAACAGAAAGCCTCGGTCAAAAACCTAGCCGTACTATCCCGTCGTTATACGGA
Organism: Microcystis sp. M109S1; assembly: GCF_020247025.1. Taxonomy (NCBI): domain Bacteria; kingdom Bacillati; phylum Cyanobacteriota; class Cyanophyceae; order Chroococcales; family Microcystaceae; genus Microcystis; species Microcystis sp. M109S1. The sequence continues at coordinate 3,018 of NZ_JADBRW010000158.1, read as the reverse complement.
TTTGCAGCGAGAATTGGAAATCGCCACCACCAGTCTCGGCCGTTTTCTGGAGGAACAACAAAAACTCCAACTCAAGGTGGCACAACAGGTCGTCCCTTGGCAACTAATTTCCCCACCAGAAGTAGGGGAGAACTTCGTTTCCCCTAAACCCGTGCGAAATCTGGCTTTAGGGGTTATCGGTGGTCTGTTACTAGGCCTAGGGGCGGCCTTTTTAGCCGAAAGATTAGACCCCGTTCATCATAGTGCAGATGAACTAAAAGAAGATACCAAGCTACCCCTTTTAGGTGCAATTCCTTGGCAAAAAGACCTCGGTACGATCGAAAAAGTGATCACCGCCGCCCTACCCCAGTTAACAGTCGGCGATCGCAAAATTACTATCCCTAATACTACTGCCAAATCAGCCAGCGAAAACCCCTCCTACTATAATTTCTCGCCCTTCTCGGAGGCTTTCCGCACTCTTAACACCAATATTCGCCTCCTCGGTTCCGATTCCCCCCTCAAGTCCCTCGTGATTAGTTCTGTATCACCGGGAGATGGTAAAACCACTATGGCAATCAATATCGCTAAGGCGGCCGCCAGTATGGGACAAAGAGTCTTACTGGTGGATGCCGACCTGCGACGACCCCAGATTCACCAGCGACTTAATCTCGATAACGACCACGGACTCAGTAATGTCATCGCCGAGGGTCTCGATTGGAACGAGGCAATTCAACCTCTACCCCGTTACGAGAATTTATCGATTCTTACCGCCGGTTCAATTCCCCCAGATCCAAGCCGTTTGCTTTCTTCCCAGAGAATGCAGGAGATGATCTCGCAATTACAGCAAGACCACGCTTTCGATCTAATTATCTACGATCTACCACCGCTCGCCGCCTTTGCCGATGCCAAAATTCTCGCCGCCATGGCCACTGGCCTAATTCTCGTCACCAAACTGGGCAAAACCGATCGCTTTGCGCTTAAAAATCTGCTGGAAGATCTGAGATTATCCCACATTTCCGTGTTAGGTTTAGTGGCTAATAATGTTAGTCGGAAAGACCACAATTATCGTTACTATGGCCATTACTACGGCAAAAGATAATTAAATACCATCCCAGTTACTATTTATCAGTTATCAACTTTTAATTTATGTTAAATGCGGGTTTTAATTTGGTATCGCAATGATCTGCGGGTTCACGATCACGAGGCAATTTATCAAGCTGTTCAAGAACAATTAGAGATAATTCCCTTCTATTGTTTTGATGAGCGTCAATTTGGTTTTACTTCCTACGGGTTTCCAAAAACTGGCAAGTTCCGGGCTAAATTTTTATTAGAAAGCGTAGCAAATTTACGACAATCTCTGGAAAGTTTAGGCGGTAATTTAATTATCCGACGGGGAAAACCAGAAGAACTTATCCCGCAATTAGTTCAAGAATTGCAGATAGCCAAGGTTTATTATCATCAAGAGGTAACAGCAGAGGAATTAGCGGTAGAAAAAGCGGTAAATAAGGCTTTATCCGGGGTTCCTGTGCAGATAAAAACTTTTTGGACAGCCACTTTATATCATCCTGATGACTTACCTTTTACCCTTAATCAATTACCAGAATTATTTACTAATTTTCGTAAACAAGTAGAACGTCATTGGCAAATAAGAACAACTTATCCCACGCCGAAAAAGTTGACAAAATTGCCTAAAATAGAGTTGGGAAACCTTCCCAGTTTAAACGATTTAGGCTTAACAGAACTAATTTTAGACTGGCGAGGTGTTTTGTCGTTTCAAGGGGGTGAAATGGCAGGAAAATCACGGGTTAAGGAATATATTTGGGATAGTGATTCCTTAAAAACCTATAAGGAAACCCGCAATGAAATGTCAGGGACTAATTATTCCTCAAAATTCTCAGCTTGGTTAAGTTTTGGCTGTCTTTCCCCCCGTTATATCTATGAGGAAGTACAAAAGTATGAGCAAACGAGAGTAAAAAATGACTCTACCTATTGGCTGATTTTTGAATTATTATGGCGAGATTTTTTCCGATTTATTGGCAGTAAACACGGGAATAAAATCTTCTATAAATCTGGTTTGCAAGAACTTTATTTACCTTGGCTAGAAGATTGGGAAAGATTTAATCTCTGGTGTGAGGGAAAAACCGGTTATCCCCTTGTAGATGCTAATATGAGAGAATTAGCCGCTACAGGATTTATGTCGAATCGTGGCCGGCAAAATGTCGCTAGTTTTCTGAGCAAAAATCTCGGTATTGATTGGTGTATGGGAGCAGAATGGTTCGAGTCGTTATTAATTGATTACGATGTCTGTAGTAATTGGGGTAATTGGAATTACACTGCTGGTGTCGGCAATGACGCGCGAGGATTTCGTTATTTTAATATCCCTAAACAGTCGAAAGATTATGATCCCAAAGGTGATTATTTACGTCACTGGTTGCCCGAATTAGCCCTAATAAAAGGCGATAAAATTCACGAACCTTATAAATTATATCCAGAGGAACAAAAGCGTTATGGGGTGATTTTAGGGGTTAATTATCCTCGTCCCATTGTCGATTTTTTTCAATCCATCAAACACAACGAAAAAATTTATCTTCAGCATTTCAGTGAACAGTAATCAGTAATCAGTAATCAGTGGACTTCTACCTAATATTGTCTCAAGACTAAAATTATTTCTAGACAAGAAACTTACCCAAATAAAAATGATTTTTATTGCCCCGTATTTTTTCAGTCAAATTGAATGAACAACGATAGATATACATTTCAGTCCTAAGTAGGGCTTGCTGAAAAAGCCTGAAATGCCGATAGGAAAAAGGTTTCGACTCAATAAAGTCGAGAAGAAAGGCCCAAAAAAAGGTAAAATACCCTAAAAGCCAGGCACTTTTTTAATCCAGTACATATGTATTTTATCTCAACAGAAACTCCATCAGAACCCGAATCATTTGAACTGCCCTTTGGCGGAAAACTATCAGATGAAAACCGTTGGGTTATTATGACCAACTTAATTCCCTGGGAAAAATTTGAAGAAGAATACGCAAAAAGCTT
>NZ_JADBRW010000157.1:0-2928 GCF_020247025.1 Microcystis sp. M109S1 | reverse complement strand
TGTGGTCAAAAAGTCCCTAAATCTCTATCTACGAGAACCCATATTTGTCCCCATTGTGGCTATGTAGAAGATAGAGATATTAACGCCGCTATCAACATTCTCAAAAAGGGACTAAGTACGGTAGGGCATACCGAAACTAATGCGCTTGGGGAGAGATTCCCTCTGGTTTGGTTGGATACGTCCTGCCAGATTAAGGAAACTCAGTGAACCAAGAATCCCTCGCTTTTAGCGATGGGAGTGTCAATGAAAATTGAAAACTTAAAACTTAAACCTGATCACTGATAACTGATAACTGATAACTGATAACTGATAACCCCCTGAATGAAAGATTTATTCCTTTACACTTGCTGGTTAATTCCCATTTATGGCTTAATTGGTTCGATTTTAACCCTACCTTGGTCTTTAGGCATTATTAGTCGCACCGGTCCGCGGCCGGCCGCTTATATTAACCTATTGATGACCGTCTTAGGGTTAATACACGGATCGATCGCTTTTAATCAAATTTGGCATCGAGAGACGATTAAACTGACTTTTGAATGGGTAAAAGTGGCCGATCTTAGTTTATCCCTTTCGATCGAACTTTCTCCCGTCAGTTTGGGGACGCTGGAAGTGATTACCCTAATCAGTCTCCTGGCCCAAATATATGCCCTTGGCTACATGGAAAAGGATTGGTCTTTGGCGAGATTTTATGGCTTAATGGGCTTTTTTGAGGCAGCTTTGGGGGGAATTGCCCTGAGTGACTCTCTACTATTCAGTTACGCTTTCCTAGAGATGTTAACGGTCTCTACCTATCTCCTCGTCGGTTTTTGGTATGCCCAACCTTTGGTAGTAACCGCGGCGCGAGATGCCTTTTTAACCAAGCGCGTCGGCGATATTATTTTATTGATGGGTTTGGTGGCTCTGTCCAGTTACGGAGAAGGATTGAGTTTTTCTCAGTTAGAAAATTGGGCAGTAAATAACCCTGTAGGACCTCTGACGGCGACTTTGTTAGGATTAGCCCTTATTGCCGGTCCAACGGGTAAATGCGCCCAATTTCCCCTGAATTTGTGGCTAGATGAGGCGATGGAGGGACCCAATCCAGCCGGAATCATGCGGAATTCGATCGTGGTTTCGGCGGGGGCTTATGTTTTAATTAAGCTGCAGCCAGTGTTTACCCTATCTCCGATCGCTGCCAATGTTTTAATAGTGTTGGGGACAATGACGGCAATTGGTACGTCTCTGATGGCGTTGTCCCAAATTGATATTAAACGGGTTTTATGCCACTCCACCAGTGCCTATCTCGGTTTGGTCTTTATTGCGGTGGGATTAGGTCATGTGGATATCGCTTTACTAATTCTATTCTCCCATGCGGTCGCAAAAGCCCTATTGTTTATGAGCGCAGGAGCCTTAATTCTCACCACCAGTAACCAGAATATCACGGAAATGGGGGGAATTTGGGCAAGAATGCCGGCTACGACCACGGCTTTTTTAGCAGGTTCCGCGGGGATGACGGTTTTAATGCCCCTGGGGATGTTTTGGACGTTAAAACGGTGGTTAAGTGGTGAATGGGCGATTCCTTGGTGGTTATTAGCGGTTTTAATCTTTGTTAATTGTCTTAGCATCATCAATCTCACGCGGGTATTTCGTTTAGTCTTTTTGGGACAAACCCAAAGTAAGACCCATCGCACCCCGGAAGTGGCTTGGCCGATGGCTTTGCCCATGGTAGCATTGATTTTAATCGCTTTATTGGCCCCGATTATTCCCCTACGTTGGGATTTTTGGCTATCTTTCACCAATCCCCTCCTTAATAACCGGAGTTTTACTATTGTCTGGGGTTTTCCCTTACTGATAGCCTCTGGAGTAATTGGCCTAGTTATCGGGTCAATGGTAGAGTTAAGACGAGCTTGGGCGAGACCAACTGGGTTAATCCTGCGATTCTTGCAGGATTTGTTCGCTTATGACTTCTATCTCGATCGCATCTATCAGTTTACCGTGGTTTTAGCGGTGGGGAGCTTGTCAAAAATTACCGCTTGGCTCGATCGTTATATTATTGATGGTCTGGTTAATTTGGTCAGTTTAGCGACGATTTTTAGCGGCAGTGCCTTAAAGTATAATGTTTCTGGTCAATCGCAGTTTTATGTCTTGACTATTCTATTCGGAATAGGGGGATTAATCTGGCTCTTATTAAACGGTCAATGGTCACTGATAACTGATTATTGGTCATCCCTTTTGACTCGTTGAACCCCTTATAGAAAAGGTACTGCATTAATTATAGCGAATCGAATCAAGCCGGCAATTGCAGTTGACCCATGCCTTTGTTCTTAAACCTGACTCAAACAGAAAATCTTCGAATAGATGGGCAGCTTTGGATGGACTTTCTTGAATCGCAAGCTGGGATAGCTTGGGTCTTCTTTGAATTGCCGATAGGCTTTACGAGTCTGCTCTTGAATCGGTTTTGGAAGATCAGCAAACATCTGCCGAAAACGAGCAGTGGTACAAGACTTCACAACGTTTCTGGGTCTAATTCTTGAGTCTTACCCGATCGATGTTCTGCCATTGCTTCGGCTGCTAGTTTAGCCAGCAAGTTTGGTGAGCGGGCAAAGGAGTCATCCCATCGCTGCTCTTCCTCGAGTTCTGCCAAAATTAGGGATGCGATCGCGTCCTGTTGATCGGTTGACAAGGTTTTTAATTGGGCGATCGCCTGCTCAAGTCGTTCAGTCATGTTCTTTAAAGCCTCGGTTCTTTTCTAGGAAGACGGGAGCGAGACAAAATTTCGCAATTTGCTTATCCCTCTTGATATGTTAAAACTATAGTGATTAGGCTTATCAACTCCGCTTATGGATGAAAGCTTTGAATGGGATGAAGATAAAAATCGTTTAAACCAACAGAAACACGATGTTTCCTTTGAATTAGCCCAATACGCATTTTTTGACCCCAACAGAGTTATCG
>NZ_JADBRW010000156.1:0-9495 GCF_020247025.1 Microcystis sp. M109S1 | reverse complement strand
TTGATACTGTTGAGTTTTAGCTTTAACTTTAAACTCTAAGACAAACATTTTACGCAGGGGGTACTTAGATAAAATCAGTATAGCACAATAAAAGTTAAGTTAACAAGCTATAGTTTAAAAAGCCGTCCTAAAAGGACGGGACTTTAACCCAAAATTTCGGTAAACCACTGGCTAGACAAAGTATATTAACAGCACGACCTGCTGCTAACTGGATCGCATCATAACCTCTTAAGCCATAAGTTTCCGCTAATACCATTCCTGAATTAATTATACTTTCGGTAATTTCGATGACTTGATAATCTTTAAGCGAATCCTTTCTCAACTGATGAACTATTGCTGTTGCATCCGTAACGCTAATACTTCCAGTGCGGGATCGTCGCGTAATAGCAGCCACAATTTCTACCTTGGCGATTGCGGCAATAAATATTTCATTATTGAAAGCAGCAGCAAATAATCCCAATACCCACACTGAACCAGTTTCGCTGATATAACGCTTGACCAAGGCACTACTATCTAAGAAATAAAGTGCCATTTAACGTCGTTCCTCAATAATCGTTTCTGAAATAGGTTTGCCCTCGATTTCAATCAATCGTCGCTCAGTTATCGGTTGAGATGAAGGACGCTTAATCTGCTTCACTAATCCGGCATCAAGAAGAGATTGATGAAATACCGCTTGTTTGTCAGCTTCTTCTTTATCCATAAGATACTGTTGAATCTTCTGATTAAGCTGCTGAAGTTCTTTTAACTCAAGAGTCTCAAGCTGATTCAAGATTTGAGTAAGGATTGCCTGTGTCATAATCTGCTACTTTTTTGGCTGAATCTCTTATTACCGGGGATGAAGACTTGTTAGTCCTGAACCCATTTAGAAACATTAAAATCATCACCGCATTAGCATTTTTGGATACTTATTCCATCAGTTGATGGGGTTTATTTTTTTGCCTACTTTCCTGGCTACACCAAGATTAAAACGTAACTCAAAACACCATGTTATGGAACAACAAACTATAGAAGGAACTTGGGAGGAAACTTTACAGTACCTACACCTGTCAGGCGCGGAGAGGGGAGAATAAATAAAAATAATCTCCTGACTCCTGACGACCGACGGTTCAAAAACCGATAACTGATTCTAGCGATCGATCTCGCCTTCGTAGGGTTGGACACCGATCGAGGGATAATTATCGTGGTTAGGACTGAAAACTTCTAACACTGCATGAGCTAACTTTTGGAAAAAGTCGGGACTCTCGTGCAAGGATTTGAGTGCCGCTTCTAATTCAGGAAGGGAGAAATCGAAGCCTTGCGAGCGAGCTATCTCTAGTAATTGCTGAGGATCTTGGGTTGAGCGCATTTTTTGACCCAATTCTTCGTTTTTAGCGGCTAAGGCGAAAAAGTCGAACACTTGATTTTTAGACATATAAATACTTTTCCTTTGATGATTAAAGGTGTGGCCTCGGCGGCATCGAGGCTAAACTGCCTAGTATGGTTTATTTTTATCCTACCAGTCAGGAGATATCCTCAAAGCAAAAGTTTCGTTTTTCTTTGCTTGTATGGCTGAGTATGCTTTTTCTGGGAAGTAGGGTGTAGGGTGTAGGGTGTGGGGTGTAGGGTGTGGGGAGAACAAAGCAGCCGCGCAGCCTCGGAGCCTCGGAGCCTCTTTCAAGTCAGAGGATAAATAGCCTAAAATAGAAACCTGCACTCTTGTTTCTGTAGCCAGCATCATGAATAAGTCCCCACGTCGTTACCATATCACCACCTTTGGTTGTCAGATGAATAAAGCTGACTCCGAACGCATGGCGGGTATTTTAGAAGATTTGGGGTTTCAATGGTCTGAGGATGCCAACGAAGCCGATTTAATCCTCTACAATACCTGTACAATTCGCGATAATGCCGAACAGAAGGTGTATTCCTATCTCGGTAGACAGGCTAAACGCAAACAAACTCAACCCGATCTTACTTTAATTGTCGCTGGCTGCGTGGCTCAACAGGAAGGGGAACAATTATTAAGACGGGTTCCCGAAGTGGATTTAATTATCGGTCCCCAACACGCAAACCGCTTGGGAGACTTATTACAACAAGTTTTTGACGGTTCCCAGGTGGTGGCCACCGAACCCATCCACATCATGGAAGATATCACCAAACCGCGCCGGGATAGTAATATTACCGCTTGGGTGAACGTTATCTATGGTTGTAATGAACGCTGTACCTATTGTGTGGTTCCGGGGGTGCGCGGGGTGGAACAATCTCGCACTCCTGCGGCAATTCGAGCAGAAATGGAACAATTAGGACAACAGGGTTATCAAGAAATCACCCTTTTAGGTCAAAATATTGATGCCTACGGACGGGATTTACCCGGAGTGACGGCAAGCGGCCGACATCTGCACAATTTCACCGATTTACTCTACTACGTTCACGATGTGGCCGGCATTGAACGTCTCCGTTTTGCCACCAGTCACCCCCGCTATTTTACCGAACGTTTGATTAAAGCTTGTCAGGAATTACCTAAAGTTTGTGAACATTTTCATATCCCTTTTCAATCGGGGGATAATGATATCCTCAAGGCCATGAAACGGGGCTATACTCAGGAAAAATACCGACAGATTATTGCTAATATTCGCGATTTAATGCCGGATGCTGCCATTAGTGCCGATGCGATTGTCGGATTCCCCGGAGAAACAGAGGCACAGTTCGAGAATACTTTAAAATTAGTCGATGAGATTGGTTTTGATCAATTAAATACGGCTGCCTATTCTCCCCGTCCCGGTACTCCGGCCGCTATTTGGGATAATCAATTAAGTGAGCAGGTAAAAAGCGATCGCTTACAAAGATTAAATCATTTAGTGGCCACAAAAGCTGCTGAACGTTCCCAAAGATATTTAGGCAGAATTGAGGAAATTTTAGTGGAAGACGTTAACCCTAAAGATGCTAGTCAAGTTATGGGAAGAACTAGAGGCAATCGCTTAACTTTCTTTACTGGAAATCTTGAGGAATTGCGAGGCACATTTGTTAAGGTTAAAATTACCGAAGTCCGTCCCTTTAGTTTGACGGGAGTGATCTTTTAATAGTTAACAGTGACCTCTCAACAGCGAAAAAAGGCAATAGCTATCGGGAATAATTTGGTACTTTATGGATATTATCGCTATTTTGCAGCAAGATTATCAAAGATTTCCCCTCGATCAAACCTATGATATTTATGCTGATAACGTTTATTTTCAAGACCCTCTCAATCAATTTCGGGGGATTAAACGCTATCGGGAAATGATTGGTTTTATGAGTCAATGGTTCCAAGCTATCAAGATGGATGTCCACGCAATTGAACAGCAGGGAAATATTATTAATACCCGTTGGACATTGCACTGGACAACTCCTTTACCTTGGCGGCCCCGCATCGCTATTTCTGGACGCAGCCAATTAACTCTCGATGACAATAATCTGATTATTTCTCATATCGATTATTGGAATTGTTCACCCTGGGATGTGCTACGTCAGCATTTACCTTTTTCCAGTTCTTAACTAGATTTTTTAACCAGAAAATGCCGACCAACGAGCGCTCGTTTGCTTGACAAAATCCTGTAAAAATGCTAGGCGTTGATTTTGTTCCCAGACCTGTTTAACTTTATTCTGCAAACTCGTCCAATTCCAATCATTATTCAGCTGCTCGTTAATTTCCTGTTCTTGGAAATATTCAATTAAACTTAAACCAGCTAAACGAGTTAGATAGGCTGCTCCAATTCCCTGCACTGTACCACCGGCAATATAAGTAATCGCATTTCCCTTGAGAATCGTTCCTAATGCCTGAGTTGTCACCTCTACCATGCCCAATTGTATCATCATTTTCCCCAGGGTAGTCATGACTGTTTTTGCTTGTTCAAGGGACATTTTTTGTTGATAAATTGCCCCTAAATCCACTAACATTTGAGCGTTAGTGGCTGCCGCTAAAACTAAATCTAAGGCCGCAAGAGGATTAGCAAAAGTGGCAGTAGCGGCTATCCATTGGTATTGTTCGATAACAGGTAAAGCCTTTTTGCGTCGGGATTGATTAAGTAATTGTTTGGTTTCCTTTTCTAATTCTATCGCTTGTCTCCAGATAGTTCCCAGAACTAATTCGGACTTTTCTCGCTCGATAATTTGTTGGAGATGATTATCTAAAGGATCGATAACTACCGTTTGGGTTTCCGTCCATTCCTTGATTTCTCCATTGCTTTGATGTTGACGAACTTTTAGGGGTTCAGGGGCAGCGGCTATGGCTAAAATATGATGAGCAGGAATAGTTTCTTTCAGTCTTTGTTTTAGGGAAAGGAGAATTTCTTCTCTGGTTTCGACGGGTAAACGATCCTGTTTATTGAGTAACAGGATAACACGCTGGTGCATTCGATCGAATTGCTGGAGGATTTGCCATTCGGAATCGGTTAAATCCCCGTTGATAAGATACAAAACTAAGTCGGCTGCTAGGGACTTTTTCTGGTTAGCGGTAGAGTCGAGAGTCAGAAGGGGTTCCGTTTCCAGAAAAGCGATAGATTCTCCAAAGTTGCCGCTTTCTAGTAGTTTTTTTAAGGCAGTTTTACCGGTTTTTCTAGCGCCGGTAATGGCAATTTTCAGGTCTTGGCGACTAAATTCTTGGTTTAATTGGGTTAAACTGGTTTTAAGTGGGGTTAAGTCTTGATTTGGGTCTTCTTTGGCCAGATAATTAATTATCTTCTCGGCCTTGCTAATCGCTTGTTTAACCTTTTCTAGACTCAGGGGAGTGGGGGGGGAAAAATCGATTTTCGAGTTGGGTTTTTGCCAAAACCAGATACCGGCACCAAGGACAAACGCACCTAAAATACCCCAGGAACCGATTTCGCTCAGTCTGCTATTGAGAGTTTCCCCCAGGGTTAAAGCGATGGTAATGCCTATCCCCGTCACTAAAATCGGTTTACCCAATCTTACCGTCATTTTTCCTCATCCTCGCCAATTGCTGTGATTATTCTAGCTTTTTTGTGCTGGATTTCATCCCAAGCCAAACTTTTTAGCCGACAATTCCCCGCATTCGCCCCGGCCGCTCTTGCCTAAAAAGCCCCAGATATGTCATAATGATCGATTGCGTGTAAATTTACCCGATCCCCTGTTGTTATGGCTAGTAAAAAAGGCGTTCGCCTGATCATCACTGTAGAATGCACGGAATGCCGCAGTAATCCCGATAAGCGTACCCCCGGCGTTTCTCGCTACACCACCAGCAAAAACCGTCGCAATACCACCGGCAGACTGGAAATCAAGAAATACTGTCCCCACTGCAATAAGCACACCGTCCACAAGGAAATTAAGTAAGCACACTTTAGTTAAAAAGTCAAGCAATCTTTACAAATCTATGAGCTACTATCGTAAACGTCTCTCTCCCATCTCCCCTAGTCAACCGATTGACTACAAAGACACCGAACTCCTCCGCAAATTCATCACCGAACGCGGCAAAATTCTGCCTAGACGTATCACCGGTTTAACTTCTAAACAACAGCGAGATTTAACTGAAGCGGTGAAACGGGCCCGTTTAATGGCTTTATTGCCTTTTGTCAACCAAGAAGCCTAAATTCAGTGATCAGTAATCAGTAATCACTGTTCACTGATTACTGAAAATAATATATAGAATTAACTAAGTAGGGAGGCACAATTATTTGTAGGATGGGTTAGCGGTAGCGTAACATGAGCGGGCGTTGGGTTTCATGCTTCAACCCAACCTACGTTCATCTTATATTTAATTTCACCCACCCACTTAATTACAGCAGTTATCTTAAATGGTGAGGTAGGAAGTTCTCCTTTTGGAGAGCCGGTCGTCGATACCAAATTAGGCTATGCTTCCTCTTGATGAGAAACGCTGTAATTGAACTCTGATAAGTAATAGGACAAAATTAACTTCTTGGTGAGGATAGGCACTCATACAATATGTGTAATTAATTGTGTCTAGCTGCTTAACTTAAAATTTAAACCTGATAACTGATCACTGATAACTGATCACTGATAACTGATAAGCGATCTCAGTATATTGGGGTTGTTTTCTCGTTTTTGCAAAGAAATATATCGAAATCGGCAGCGGATAGGAAAATTCGTGCGAGAATCTTAAAAAATAATTAAATCGCTCTAGGAGTAGCCAACGATTTTGTGATTATCGATCCAAATCCACCAATTAGCACAATAGGAGGCTCTTATGGAAAAGCAGCCATCAGCAATCGATACCGAGTTAGATGGACAGCTACAAGAGGAGGATTCCGAGCAGTTTCTGCGTAGTATATTTAATTCCGTGCAAGCGTCGATTTTTGTGGTGGACGTGCTGGAAAATAGAGATTTTCGCTATGTGGGGGCAAACCCCGTTCATGAACGCTGGACAGGACTGCGCTCATCAGATATTAAAGGCAAAACTCCCGAACAAATCCTTCCCCCCGATGATGCGCGTAGTGTGCGGCAACACTATAGTGATTGTGTACGTTACGGAACGACTATTTCCTACGAACAGTATTTACCTTTTCAAAATATACCCTACTGGTGGCTAACAACTTTAACACCCCTACGGGATAACAATGCGCGTATCTATCGTTTAGTGGGAACCAGCACCAATATCACCGAACGCAAACAGGCCGAAGAAGCTTTAAGATTACAAGCAGAACGAGAACAACTACTGGGGGTAATGCAGGAAAGAATCCGGCAATCGTTGGATCTTGATCGCATTTTGCAAAGAACTGTTAAAGAAGTGCGACAATTTCTCAACTGCGATCGAGTGTTAATTTATCGTTTATTCCCCGATCAGAGTGGCATGATTGTGGTGGAATCCCATACTGCGAGGATTAATTCTGTCTTAGGAAACAGGATACAGGATCCCTGTTTTAATTTATCCCCAGAACGTCTGGAAAATTATCGCCGCGGGAGAATTCAAGTTATTGAAAATGTCCATAATTCGGGACTTGATCCCTGTTATCGCAACTTACTTACTTCTTTGCAAGTACAGGCTAACTTGGTGGTGCCAATTATCTGCGATAACCAACTCTGGGGGTTACTAATTGCCCAAAATTGCCAAAAAACTCGCTCTTGGCAATCCCAAGAAATCGATCTGCTCAAACAATTAGCCATTCAAGTGGGAATTGCCATTCAACAAGCAGAACTGCACCAACGGGTAAAATGCTTGAATACTGCCCTAGAATCGGAGGTTCAGCAAAGAACCGCCGAATTGCAGATGAGTTTGAAGTATGAAGCATTAATCGGACGGATTACCGAAAAAATTCGCGATAGTCTCGATGAAAATCATATTCTGCAAACCACCACTAGGGAATTAGTCCAGGTTTTACCCGTAGAACGCGCCCAAATTGAGCTTTACGATCCCAGTCGCAGCAAAGCCACTATTGTCCACGAATATACCACTCAAGAGCTTATCTGTCAGGGAATTACCCGTCAAATTAGCGATTTTCCCGAAATCTATCAACCGCTGCTGCACAAACAAATTTTACAATTTGTCGATCGTCTTCCCCTTGGTAATCCGCAAATTGGTCGTGTTAACCGTTGTGCTTGTGCTATCTTTGACGATCAGGGTTTTTTGGGCAATCTTTGGCTAATTCGACCAGCTAATCATATTTTTAACTCTTTAGAAACTAATTTGATTCAACATATTGCCACCGAATGCGCGATCGCTATTCGACAGGCGCGACTTTACGAATCTTCCCAAGCACAAGTGCGGGAATTAGAAAAACTGGAAAGATTAAAAAGCGAATTCCTGAAAACCCTTTCCCATGAACTGCGAACCCCGATTACCAGCATTCGTCTAGCGGTGGAAACCCTGGAAAGTCTCCTAGAATATCAAGGGATCGAGATTGATCCACAGGATTCGATCGGTCAACTGTTGCAAATTCTTAACATTGAATCTCAGCGTCAGAGTAAGTTAGTTAATGATCTGTTGACTTTAACCTATCTGGATGCGGAAACCGAACCCCTGGCGATCGAAGCAATCGACTTACTTTCGTGGCTACCCTTATTAGTGGAACCTTTTCGTCATCTCACCCGTGAGCGACAACAGCCGTTAATTTTAGATATAGATGGGGATATACCGGAGATTAACACCAGTCTGTGTCATATCGAGCGCATCATAGCGGAATTACTGACCAATGCTTCTAAATATACTCCGGAGCAGGGAATAATTAGGGTAAATGTCAGGCGTGCGGATGAGCAAATATTAATTAGTGTGAGCAATGGGGGTGTAGAAATCGCCCCAGAGGAATTATCAAGAATATTTGCCCCTTTTTATCGCATTCCTAACCACGATCCCTGGCGCTACAGTGGTACTGGTTTAGGTTTAGCTTTGGTCTGCAAACTGATTAAACCCCTGAATGCCAGCATTGATGTCACCAGTGCCAACGCTGTCACCACTTTTACCCTCACCTTGCCAATCTAGTCGAGCAGAAAACTTTTTAGAAAAAAACCTTGCAATTATTTCGAGGGCGTGCTATATTGAGAAAGGACTGAAAAACGCCGAGATAGCTCAGTTGGTAGAGCAGAGGACTGAAAATCCTCGTGTCCGCGGTTCAAATCCGCGTCTTGGCATCGGAAAAACACTAAATACGGACAAGGTTTTGAGGTACACCCCTAAATGTGGAGATGTCCAAAAGCGCGCCTGAACTTAAAGCTTTTAAGGAATTGGCAAGGTTAGTCCAGTTTTAGCCTATGAAAATCAGAGGTCATTATTTATGCCCATGGATAGAAGCCGATATCCTAAAAATTGGACATCAATCGCTTTAGCTATCAAAACTCAAGCACACTGGCAGTGCCAAGAATGTGGACTTGATTGCACACCTACCCCGATAGCCGACCGTTCTCTTAAAGCGAGAAAAACTTTGACGGTACACCACCAAGATTACAATCCCGGGAATAATCACCCCGATAATTTGATAGCCTTATGTTCCGCTTGTCACTTAAGGAAGCATTCAGGCAGAAAAGGCAATATAAACATCGGACAGTTAGCTTTATTTACATATGGATCTGATTAAAAGACGACTTGAGGAAATCAACCGACGATTAAACGTGGCAAGGATCGGGGTCGCTTTGGAGATTAGGGGAAAAAGGCTTTATCTCCGGGGAACTTTCCCCCCTAAACCGGGTAAATCTGCTTACTCTCAGCAGAGAATAAGCTTGGGAGTTTACGCTAACAGTGATGGGTTAGATTTCGCTGAATCAGAAGCGAAAATTATCGGGGGATTACTTGCTCAAAACAAATTTGATTGGTCGCATTTTTTAGCAGAGGAAATCCCCCCAGTATGCTTGGTCGGGTATTGGATTGATCGCCTAGAAAATAATTATTTTTCCACTCACCAAAGGAATCCTACCAGCGAGCAGACTTGGAAAATTGATTATTAAGCTAAAACGCACTTAAACCACCTAAAATAGAAATAGTAACTTGAGAAAAATTCTACTTATGCCAGCTAAAGATTTCCTAGATTTAGAAGAAAAGAAAAACTTACAAAAAGCTCTTAAAGAAGAAGAAAGAGCAGA
>NZ_JADBRW010000155.1:0-9105 GCF_020247025.1 Microcystis sp. M109S1 | reverse complement strand
TTTCAAGGTGCTGCGCCGTCCACTTGGTTTTCGAGACTGGCCTTTTAATTCTAACGTAAAGCCGCCGTAGAACGGCGGGGTTTCAGACCCAAAATTTCCGATGATTTGACACTCCCCACGCCGTAAACGGACGTGGATTCTTCTAGCATCACTGCTGAGAATTTCTGGCTCAACGATGTGGACTTGAATTAGATTCCTGGCGAAATCCCACCCAGCGGTGGTTCTCTCCTCAGACTTTCGCGACCTTACAGAAGCCTGTTCTCGGGGTCCCCTACGATACAGTTCAAAACCTCTAAAATACTTGGTTTCTCTGGTACTTGGTGCTGAGAATTTTTACCTATAGGAGCATTCCCCTATAGAACCCCATAACTCTAGTTTTCAAGGTGCGTTCATCTCTACGGTTGATGACTGGGTTTTTTAAGCGGTTGCTTACCCGGCCCCCTATTCTGAATATCATAGATCATATAAAGTCGCCCTCAAAGGGCGAGGCTTTCAACCCAATTTTTCGGTAATTACTCGCCGTTGGCTCATTTCTGGAACCGAAAACTTGCTCAATTGCCTCAAATACGGTTTAGCCAACACATTGACCGTTCTCCCCGAAATTTATCAGTACAAAAAAACCATTTTGAGGTTAACGAATTGATTGAGAATTTGAGCGGGTAAGTGCCAATCGACTCCCTCAAAGCCTAACCATCAGCGATCCTTAAAAAGAGGGCGAACGAGGGGACTCGAACCCCCGAGTGGTGGAACCACAATCCACTGCCTTAACCACTTGGCTACGCTCGCCTTACACATATCCACTATACCAGAAAACGAATCGTTGACAACAGGTTTTTTATCCTAATTCGGGCTATGGTTAGGGTAAGTGAGTGATGATTTGAGAGCTTATGAAATTGGCGCGGTTAGGGGGAATGGTGTTAGGAGTGGTTTTAGGGGGAATTGCGGGGATATTGCTGACAACTAACCCCAATCGTCAAGATTACGAACAATACGCTTCCCAGAGGTTAACTAGCTATCTTAAGGATAATGTCTGCGCTCGGGCGCAAGCTTCCATCGAGGTGCAGGCTCTCTTGCGGGGTTACTGTAAAATGTTGGTGGATACGGGTCATCCTTTTTTACAAGAAGCGATCGCAACTAACACCACTAGAAAGAATTTTGTCATTTTCAGCGTTTATCAAACGGAATTATGGTTCCCTCCGCCTTTACCTAGTTATCACTTCAGCACCGTCGGTTTTTTGGATAAATTATACATCTACGAAGCTTTAGAATTGTAGTCAGTTAACGGAGGCGGTCGGCAGGAGGCCGCTTTTGTAACGGGGATTTATGCCCCGCTCCAAAAACTTTTCGCCTTAAGGCGCGGTTTTAGACCCGATTTTTTCGATAAAGCACCAAACAGCCCCAAGGTGATCCTCCATTTTTTTATCGTCATTACAAGCAATAATTTCTAGACTATTCTCTAATAATCCTTCACCTCTCAATCGTTTAATAACTTCCTCTGGAGATTCTCCTAAATCAACAATTTTTGATCATACTTCTACCCAATTAATAATACTGATATAACACCTATTAATCAAGGCATTTTCTACAATTTCTGCTCTTGGTTCGTCTCTAAGATAAGCTAAAAAGGCAGCAGCATCTAACACAGATTTATTCACTTAAATACTCCTGTCTGCGTTCTTGAATAAGTTCATCTACTAAATTTCTATCAGGTGATTTATCTTTTAAGAAACCTCTTAATTTTTTAACTTGTTGTTTGAGGCTGACTAATTGGAGTTTGCCGCTATCTTCCAGAGTTAAGATTAATCTATCCCCAGATTCTAAATTAAGAATTTGTTGGATTTCTTGGGGTAAAGTTAAACGTCCTTCTGGTTCAATATCAAGTATGTATTGTTGAGAAAGTGATGAATTAGCAACTGTCATAACTTTATATTTCCTTGTTTTCTACCTATTTCTAGTTTAGCAAAAATTCTAAAAGTTAATCCTGTAGGGTTCGTTAATGCAATGTAACACAAACAGTGAGTTTTGGAAACACTCACGCCCGAATCACAGTAATTCTATATTGATTTTCCGTCACCACAAACTCAGTGGATAATCTTTCCTCCATTGGTAAAGCATTTTTCCGCCTATCAAAGATAAATAACCAACCAAAATCTAACCCAAAACGCCCTAAATAAGATTCTAATTGTTCAATTCCATCAGCTTGCGGATCGCGTTTTTTATCCCGCCATACTTTTAATTCAATCCCTAAAATTACATCTTTATAACTCAGACATAAATCCATTCTATCACTACCAATTGCATATTCCCTTTCTAAAACTCCCCCACCATTAACCACACGATGTAAAAAAGCCATTAATACAATATATGGAGCGATTTCATGATATCCCGTACTACCTAATAATGGTTCGACCTGTTGTCGCCAAAATTTGAGAAATGCTGTTAATAAAGCAGCTAGATTTAATTCACCTTCTGGGGTTAACCAAGTGGGTGCAATCATGGGTAAAGAAGCCATTGGTGTCACAGTTAATACCCTGGGTAAAACTTCCCGATAAATGGGATTAGTAATAGTTAATCCTCCATAAGGGTGCATTTTACATAATCCTAAATCAATGACAAATTGAATATCATCATTAGGTATATTTCCTAATTCTAAACCTGCTAACATCGGTTCAATAATGGCTTTAATTCTTGGTTCTCTTAACCGTTCTGCTAAACTATCTAAATGAGTATCTTGACGAGCAATTAATATTTCTTTGGCTGTTAAAATGTGTTCTTTGGTAATAGCAATGTTTCTATCTTTTACCATTTTTTCTACAATTTCTTTAGCTAAAGCATTGACTAACCAAGGTTGTCCTTGAGTTAAATCAAAAGATGTTTCTATTGCTTCTGGTGTAAAAATTTGTCCGGTTGCTGCTGTATGCTGTTGATATAATTCTCCCACTTCTGCAAGATTAAAATTTCGCATAGTCAGAGAAGCAACTTTGATATTAAAAGGACTAGATGTATTTAATCTATCACTACCACCAGATGCTACTTTATAATCTCTCACATCTCGTAAACCAATTAATCCTACTGAGGTCGGGAAATTTTCTGGACGATTAGGAAAACCATCTCTTAACTGTCGTAAAACTGATATTAATGTTTGGTCTTGTAAACAGTCAATTTCATCTATAAATAATACTAAAGGTCGGTTTAAAGATTTTGCCCAACCTGTTAAAAAAGCCTTAATTCTATTTCCTGGTTCTTCCTGTTGCCATTGTTTAGCAGCTGGTTGTAATTCTTTAGGTAAACGGATATTTATTGTATCATACCAAGTTCCTAAAATTGCTAATTCTGCGGCAGCAGGATCATGATTAAATGCACTTCCTACTTCCACTGATACCATGACTGCGGCATAATTTCCTCTATCGGTAAGTTGTTGTGCTAGAGCTAACATTGCTGTGGTTTTCCCTGTTTGTCGTGGTGCGTGAAGGACAAAGTAACTACGTTGTTGAATTAGCTCCTCTAAATCTGGTAATCGTACTGTGGGAGATAGCATATAGTGGATATCGTCTTTACAGGGACCGGCAATATTAAACCAGCGAGTCATAGAATTTTATTATTTAGTGGACATTTTAATTTTAGATGATTTTGGTGGGGTTTTTGATAGCAGGAAGGAAGAGGTGATGATCGGCAATACTTTGTTATGCTTGATTATGAGCAATTATTGTTATATAGGGGAATAGTACGCTGATTTTACGTTTGCTAATAGGTAGTGATTTTATTGTCGTGGTGATAGCTCAAACCTTGCTAATTGGGCATTATAGTCATGGATAAAGTACCAGATAGCCCATAGGTGATTCTCCACATTAGACTACCACTACTATCGAATCACTACCCAGAATCATATATGGGCTGTTCAGCAACAAAGTGGCATTTAATATAAAAGACCTTGATTGTTGATAGCTTACTGGTATAATGTTGGAGCGCACTGGTATTGTTAACTTCCATGACCATCGTTACCGAAACCCGATCGAACGATGGTGACAGGAGATCAGTTGATGATTAAAATTGAAAATCTTAAGCTAATTGTTAAAAATTATGGCCGCTGAAATTATTTGTGTAGGAACGGAATTATTATTAGGGGATATAGTTAATACTAACGCCCAATATTTAGCCCTAGAATTGGCAAAATTAGGCATTCCCCATTATTATCAAACGGTGGTGGGGGATAATGTAGAAAGACTGAAAAAAGCGATCGCTATTGCCCTAGAACGTTCTTCAATTTTAATTTTTACCGGCGGACTCGGACCTACTCCCGACGATTTAACCACAGAAACAATCGCCGATTTTTTCCAAACGTCCCTCAGAGAAGATCAGGAGATTTTAGCAGAAATCGAGGCTAAATTTACGAGTTTAGGGCGAGAAATGCCTCCTAGTAACAGTAAACAGGCTTTAATACCCATGGGAGCCGATTTTTTGCCAAATCCGACGGGAACCGCCCCCGGCATGATCTGGCAACCAGAGACTAACGTGACTATTCTCACTTTCCCCGGAGTACCCTCAGAAATGAAGAGAATGTGGGTAGAAACGGCGATTCCTTACCTAGAAAGTCAAGGATGGGGCAAAGAGAGGATTTATAGTCGTTACCTCAAATTTCGCGGTATCGGTGAGTCAGCTTTAGCGGAAAAAGTTGCCCATTTATTTGATCTGACTAATCCCACCGTTGCCCCCTATGCTAGTTTAGGCGAAGTGCGTTTGCGAATTGCGACCAAAGCCCCTTCTTTAGAGGCTGCTTTGCAGGTAATTGAACCGGTAGCGACGGAAATTAAGGAAATCGCCGGATTAGATTATTTTGGTGCTGATAACGAAACTTTGCCCTCGGTAGTGGGGGAACTTTTGCGGCAGCAAAAACAAACTTTGAGTGTGGCAGAATCCTGTACTGGAGGGGGATTAGGGGAAATTATCACCCAAATCGCCGGCAGTTCCGATTATTTTGGGGGTGGGGTTATTTCCTACGATAATCGGGTAAAAGTTGCCCTCTTAGACGTAAATGAAGGGGATTTAAATAATTTCGGGGCTGTAAGCGAGATTGTCGCCCAACAGATGGCCCTAGGGGTGCAAAAACGCCTCGCTACGGATTGGGGGATCAGTATCACGGGTATTGCTGGACCAGGAGGAGGCAGCGAGACGAAACCGGTAGGCCTAGTTTATATCGGTTTAGCCAGTCCTGAGGGAAAAGTGACTGTATCAGAGCATCGTTTCGGAGAAAATCGAGATCGCTTGACCATTCGCCAGATTAGTGCCTATACCGCCCTCGATCGCCTACGCCGGAATTTATTAATAATGTCTTAAAAAAGAATTGCCAAGAATATATACTCAGACTAAAAACTTATGTTAAGCTTAATATAAATACAAGATATAGATTCCCCCGCTCGTCAGATTTAACAGCCAAACGATGAAAATTAGTTAAAATTCTCTAGAATCAAGCTGTTGCGGGGATCAATCGACGAAAACTCATAGCTAGTATCTCAAAGGAGCCATTTGGTCAATGGACTATTTAGATGAAGTGATAGACAAGTTGAGAGAATGGGCGCGCAAACTGATCGAGAGTGTTTTTGGTCCGGAACCCGAACCCGAACCCGAACTAATCCCGATCCCCGTGCGCGATCACAGTCGATAAAGCCACCGGTAAAACAGAATATTGCGATAATATCAGTGCAAACTTACTATGAGTCTGCACTTGATTTTTAGGTGAAGCAAAGTCTAGCTTAATTTGGTGACGATTTGATTATTTAGTAACAATTCTTGACTGAGTAAATCTTCCACATTAATCCGCAGAAAACACTGATCATCAATCCAGAACTGCACTTTAATGCGATCTTTACCCCGAAAACCTAAAGGATCGAGTTTAGCGATCGATCGGGCCCCCTCGCGATCATTTAAGGTTTGGACGCTAGTTTCTCCATTACCGAGGGAACGAGTAATTAATTTATCACCATCAAAATAGACCTCCATTGCCCCCCTTTCCGTGCCTAATTCGCCGATAATTAATTCAATGCTGGGTTGATTGTCCACGGAAGCACCTAGGACTAATTCCACGGGTTTTTCCATAGGATAGGGTTGTCCAGAGTTAATAATCGGATGCCAAGCGTGGGCATTTTTGCGACGATTCCAGTAACGAATGCCGTAGCTATGATAAAGAAAATCTTTGACTTGATAACCTTGGGCTAATTGTAACGCTCCCAAAGCGATCGCTTCAAAGGGTCGATCCTCTTTAATTTTACTACTATCAAAATATTGTCGCACCCAATCTTTTACCGCCGGAATTTGTACGGTTCCCCCGACTAATAACACCGCATCGATAGCGCTAACTTCAACTCCATTGCGTCTTCCCTGTTGCAAAACTCCCGTCATTAAATCATCTAATTGATTAAAAAAGTTTTGTTGTTGGAGAATATCGGTCAATTGTTCTCGATCCAAGCTTAACTCGTAACTCTCGAAATTTTCCTCATCAAAATATACCTCCTCGGCGGTTAATTGGGAAGAAAGTTTAATTTTTAATCTTTCTGCTAGACGAGTAGTCAGGGAAGTTTTCGCTAAAGATTGCTTTTGGGCAAAATAATCGACAATCCAATCGTCGATATCTGACCCCCCTAAATTTGTCCCCGCCTTGGCTAAAACTCTCGCTAGTTTAGTTTTTTGGGCAGAATTATTGCCTAAAAGTTTTTCTCCCCACTTGAGAATAAAACCTTGATTTTTTTGAGGATTATCTAAATCTAATTGTACCAAAGAAAGATCGAGAGTGCCACCGCCAAAATCTACCACTAAAATCACTTGATCCCCAATGGTTCCATAACCCAAAGCGGCGGCCGTGGGTTCATCAATTAGTCGAATTTGTTCGATTTCCCACCCCTGACAAACATTGCTTAACCAATTGCGGTAACTTTCAAAACTATCGACGGGGACGGTTAAAACTAGAGATTGGGGGGTTTCCGGGGTGGTGTTTTTTAAGTGGTCGATGATGCTATCAAGAAACCATTGACCAACCCCCTCGAAACTGAGGACAGTTTCCTCTAATTCTGGTAAAAATCCTTGAATTTTTGCCCCGATACCTCGTTTAAAGCGACGAAAAAAACGCGGATCTCGATCGATATCTAAACCCCGATCCCGTACCGCTTGACCAGCAATTACTTGCAGGGGATTGGCTGATTTAATATAGAGTAAACTGGGAATTAGGGGGGGATTGTCGGCTATTTGTTGGGATAACTCCGATAATTTGACGGTTTCTGCCCTATTTGTCGCCCCATTCCAACGAGTAATGACGGTATTACTGGTTCCGAAATCAATAGCGTAGAACACGATCGATGGTTTTTAGGTAAATTTAGTTAATTATTCGCTATTGTAACCTGTTATTTACAGCAAACCGCCCGATCGAGGTGGAAGCTTCCGAAAAACCTGGGGAATTTGGTCAGCGCAAGCTAAAGAAGTCTGAGCAAAAACTTGACAAATAATCTTTAATAGTATATATGAGTTGCACCTGATCAAAGGATTATGTTAGCAGTTACTACCTCACCCGAAACCCTCTCCTTAGAAATTCCTAGCGCGATCGCTCTCTCGATCACCCTTGAACAGTTTGAAGCCATTGCTATGGTCAACCGTGACTTAAAATTAGAACGTACAGCCCAAGGAGAATTAATCGTGAATCCCCCGACAGGTGGCGAATCAGGACAGCGAAATTTTCGTATAACAGGACAATTGTTTCGCTGGTGCGAAGAAAATGAAGCTTTAGGAGTCGGGTTTGACTCTTCCACTGGATTTATACTGCCAAATGGGGCGATTCGTTCTCCCGATCTATCTTGGGTGAGTCGAGAACGCTGGGAATCTTTAACCCCTAAGCAGAAAAAAGGATTTATTCCCCTCTGTCCCGATTTTGTGGTCGAATTGCGGTCTGAATCTGATAGTCTTGACAAATTACAGAAAAAACTGCTCGAATATAGGGAAAATGGGGCAAGGTTAGGCTGGTTAATCGATCCCCAGAATCGGCAAGTTGAAATTTATCGTCAAGGAAAGGAAGTGGAGATATTAGAAAATCCCACTGATTTATCGGGTGAAGATGTTTTACCCAATTTTAGCTTAAATTTAAAGCTCTGATGTTTTCAGGAGTAATCCTAGGATATTAGACTTCTGGCAGAAGTCAGGCAATAGGCAACAGGCAAGAGGCAACAGTGGTAAGAATCGCCGATTGCTCTATCATATTTCTAGGTCATCATCAAATGAGCATCGAAAAGTCTTTAGTCTCGTCAGGTAAAAGTCTTTATCAAGAAGATTTCTACGGATGGTTACAAGAAACCGCTAACTTGCTCAAAGAACATCGTTTTGAAAAATTAGACTTAGAAAATTTAATCGAAGAAATTGAAACGATGGGAAGGAGTGAAAAACGAGAACTAGAAAGTCCCTTAACCGTCATTGCCGAACATCTGCTTAAATTGACTTACTGGCTAACTGAAAAGGAAACAAATGTTCAGGGGTGGCGCAGCACAGTTGTTGAACAACGCAGACAAGTTCAACGCTTATTAAAAGAGAGTCCAAGTCTGAGAAGATTGATTCCTGACATCTGGATAGATTGTTACCAAGCAGCCAGAGAGGATACTGTCAGAAAGTATCAACTTGCTGCTGATTTATTCCCGATTGAATCACCCTTCACCCTTGAAGAAATCCTTGATTATGACTATCTTCCTTAAAACTGAAGTTTGGTATTTTGTATATGAATACAATGCCTAACAAAGCAAAGCCTTAAGCGGCAATCAGTACTTCTGAATCACTCCCTAAATTAAATTGGCTTACCAAATCAAAGTAAGATTTAAACTAAATTCTGGCAGAATATTTTCCCCCGATAAACTCTCTGGATTGGTTAAAATTTCTACTGCCTGTCCTTGACGATAAATTTCCACTTCTCTAGTTTTTCTATTGATTAACCAACCTAAACGAGTCCCATTATCTAAATATTCCTGCATTTTTTTCCTAGCAGTTTCTATGTTGTCACTAGCAGACATTAATTCAATGACAAAATCGGGAGATAGAGGTAAAAATCTTTCCTTTTGTTGTGGGGTTAAAGCTTGCCAT
>NZ_JADBRW010000154.1:0-10341 GCF_020247025.1 Microcystis sp. M109S1 | reverse complement strand
TTTGGCGAGAACTGCACAATATTTATTGAGAGAATATTTATCGATTTTGTCTTCTCTCTTGGCATCCATCCAAAGCCTTAAAGCCTTATTACGGATGAATTGTACTGTACGAATAGCCTCATCAATGGCAGAACATTGACTTGGTTTGACCACGGCTTTCATTTCTAAGACAATCATTGTTTATCGACCTCAAACAACTTATTTTATCTTAACCTGTAGAGCATCGGATTGTCAAGATTTTGTAAACACTGAGCTTTTACATTGAGCCTGTCGAAATGTCGTGCTTTGCTGTTTTATACTGGTCGGGGTTTCATCCCGTCGCGCTCAAGCGAGGGTCTTCACCCCGACATTCAAGATAAAAATATCAAATTCTTGTGAAGCTAAACCTAACAGTTGACCATTCTTGATCCCAGTCCATCCCATTTGCGGAACAGTTTTGATATTATAACCTGTAAACTCCCTCATTAATCTTCGGTCAATACATTCATCTAAAAGAAGCCTCATTTCACGCTACCCTATCAATAAGCTCTTTTTCAAATTCTTCAAGTAAGCTAATAACTCGTTCTCTTGTTACCGTTGGAAAACCCTCTAAAAAATCATCAATTGATTCTCCTGCTTTAAGATAATCAAAAAGTGTTTGTATCGGAACTCTAGTACCTGAAAAAACAGGAACACCACTCATAGTTTCAGGAGATACATGGATAAGAGGCGAATATTTAGCCATTTTGATTACCTTCTTAGCTTCTACAGAGTAGATTAACCCAGAGCAATACGTCTTGTCTTCATATTCTAGCCTAGATCCTTGAAAAATGGGTTAAACTGATGCTAAATAGGTTAGGGAAGTGACTTTCAGTTAATGATGCTAAAAATGAACAATAATCTAAAATCAAGCCGATAATGACTAAATGCAACCGACGGAAGCCCAACTTAGACAACTCTATCACCTAATTTCAATAAAGTCCGAAAACTATGCACGGGTAGGTTCTCTATGGGAGGGGATGGAGGCGATTCCATTCTCGACCCCTAATGATTTAGTATCAGTTAACGATGTTTAAAAGCTTCGATCGCCGCCGGCAAAGTATAGTAAATTCTCTCTTGGCTAATTTTATCTAACAAGCGGGAACGTTGCAATTCTAAGTACAGATCGTGTTTAACCCTCGCTAGGGCGAAAACTATACCCTGTCTTGATAATTCCCTTGCTAGTTCCTCGAGAATCTCCACGGCTGTACTATCCAATTCTCCGAGTGCCTCTGTATTCAAGACAAACCATTCTACCGTTTTTGTCTCCCGGGCAATGGCGCTGAGGGCGCGACGTTTAAAGTCGGCCGCATTAGCAAAAAATAAGGGGGCATCGTAACGATAGATAACTAACCCCGGTATTGTTTGCGCTTCCGGCCAATCCTGGATCGCGTGTAAACCCATCACCCCCGGGACTGTACCCAAAACGGCATCATCGGGCCGGGTAATGCGAGCCAATAAATCGATAACCGAGAGACCGATGGCGATGGCAACCCCGCTTAAAATCCCCGTGGTTAGCACCCCCACCATGGTCAGGACAGCGAGATTAAACTCACTATTGCGAAAGCGTTTGAGTCGTTTAGCGCCGGCAATATCCAGCAGTTTACAGGCCGCATAAATCACCAGCGCACCCAAGGCGGCCTTGGGAAAGAGTACCAGTAGCGGACCGAGCAAGAAAATGACCGCCACCACCACCACTGCCACCACTAGGGAGTAAAGCTGACTTTTACTACCCACCGAATCGCCCACCGCGGTGCGACTGGCGCTGCTGCTGATGGGAAATCCCTGACAAAAACCCGCCGCCAGATTCCCCAGTCCCAGGGCTAAAAATTCTTGATTGGCATCGATTTCTTGGTTATGGCGTGCGGCGAAGGCTCTAGCGGTCAAGACGTTATCGGAATAGCCGACGAGGGCAATGCCGACGGCAGCGGTTACTAGAGGTAGTAATTGGGAAAAATCTAGGGTTGGTAAGCCAAAATTGGGCAAAGTATTGTTAATTTTCCCCACTACTGCCACCCCCTCTTGATCGAGATGGAGGGTGGCGACGGCGAGGGTTCCCAGTAAAACCGCCAGCAAGGGACCCGGTGCTTTGGGAAAATATTTTTGGATGACAAATAGAAATAGGAGCAGAAATAGAGCGAGGCTAAGGGTTGGCCAGTGCCATTGGTTTATTCCCCGAAAAAAAGCTAAAATTTCTTTAAAAACCGTATTTTCACGGATTGACAAACCACTAATTTTACCCAGTTGTCCCGCAATCATGATCACCGCCACTCCCGCCATATAACCGATCAGGATCGGTTTGGAGAGTAAATTAGCTAAAAATCCCAAGCGGGCGATATAACCAACTAAACAGATTAAACCGACCATTAGGGCTAAAAAAGCCGCTAAACTGCCGTAATTTTCTCCTTGAAGGCTTACCATAGGTGCGATCGCTGCCGCCGTCATCACTGCCGTGGTCGATTCTGGTCCGAGGGATAGTTGCGATGAGGAGCCGAAAAGGGCGTAAACTAGGGCGGCCGGCACGAGAGTCCACAATCCCACCACTGGCTCGACCCCGGCCAGGTCGCCGTAGGCCATACACTGGGGAATAGCGTAGGCCGCCACGGTGACACCGGCGAGTATATCTCGGCCTAGCCACTGCCATTGATAGGAGCGCAGGTTTTTTAGCCCCGGTAAATCAGGAAAATCGACTCGTCGGGAGTTTTTACTCATAGTTTTTCTCTTAACGGCGATTTAACCTAATTCTAACGAAAGATTTAGCTAGTGAAAAGCCTTGAGGCTGAGATATTTTCTGTCAGCAGGATATTTATACCATGTTAGCCGCAATTTTAATTAAATTGGCTAAATATACTCAGAAATATCTTCTTGACAATCATCGGCTAAGTATGATAAAGCCCGGAAGCGTAAACCGACTAATTGCTCGTAGAGAGGATTTAACTTGCACAGGGGCGGAATATGGACTAATTTATGGCCAAACAGCACGATATCGCGTTCAAAAGGACATTGAGGCGGCACCATTTTGCAGATAAACCGGGCCAAGCGCGGATCGTGCATTTCTAACCCATCTAACCAATCTTTGAGGGGATGAAGCAGATCCGGGTGGGGATGTTCGGCACTGATAAACTCGGATTTCTGCGCTTCCGTGGTAATTTCGGGAATTTCACAGATAGTATGTTCTAAAGCTGACAAGGCCTCGATTTCTAACCCGAAAGCATCCCGATAACTATGCAGTAATTGCGCTTCTGCGGGGGAATAAATGCCATCGGCGATCGCCACCATAACCGCCGTGCGGAGGAAGTTTTCTGATATTCTGGGGTCATGACCGAAACTTGCGGCCAATTCTTCGGGACTAATCGATTGATAGAGAACGTGGTCGTCATCTAATTCTAATTCGTGAGCGAAACGGGCGATCGATTCCTGTTCGCTGGCGCTATAATCGCCATCACACCAGGCAATTGTCAGTAATCCCCGTAACCAGTCCCTAACTTGTTCGTTAGTGTAGCGGTATTGAACAGAGCTAACCATAGGTATTGCTAAAACTGATTTCTAGTTTCTCAATTCAATTCTACCGAGCGCTCCCGGATTCTAGTGGCTCCTGTTCATATCATTTAACCATTGCAACTATCCCCATGGTCAGCTAGGAAGTTTTCGTTTTTCAACTGGCATAATTGGGCAATTTTCGCCCCTAGGAGCAGGGGTAAGGGTTGGTGCTGCTTGTCCCTTCCCCAACCGCGTCAGTCCTGCTGAAAAGGCGGATTCCTGGGATTAACGTCCAATACCGAGGTAACGGAAACCAGCTGCTGTCACCACCGCAGGATCGAGGAAATTGCGACCATCAATTAACACGGGTTCGCGCATGGTTTTAACCATTTTGCCGTAGTCGAGACGGAGGAATTCTTGCCATTCCGTCACCACCACCAAAGCGTCACAACCATCGGCTAATCTTTCTGGATCCGATTCGATAATCACACCGCTTAGACCGTGACTTAAACCACTTTGGGAAACGATCGGATCATAAGCTTTTACCTTAGCACCTAAACGATTTAACTGTTCGATCATGGTTAAAGCCGGAGCATCGCGCATATCATCGGTATCGGGTTTAAAAGTTAATCCTAACAAACCGACGGTTTTACCCTTGAGGATTTTTAATTCCTGTTGCAGTTTTTCGATCGCAATTGTCCGTTGACGTTTGTTAACATTGATAGCGGCGTTAAGTAATTCCGTTTCGTAACCGTAGTCTTCTGCGGTATGGACCAAAGCCGACACATCTTTGGGGAAACAGGAACCCCCCCAACCGATTCCGGCCGAGAGGAATTTGCTGCCGATACGGGAATCTAAACCGATACCTTTAGCCACTTGGGTGACATCGGCCCCCACGCGATCGCAGATATTAGCTACTTCGTTAATAAAGCTAATTTTGGTGGCTAGGAAGGCATTAGCGGCGTATTTAATCATTTCCGCCGAACTGAGATCCGTAACCACCACGGGAACGGGAGGCAAGGAGGGATCGTTAGCGAATTGGCGTTCAACCAAAGGCGCGTACAATTCCTTCATCATTTCAATGGCTTTCGGGTTATTACTGCCTAAAACAATGCGATCGGGGTTAAAAGTATCATAAACTGCCGAACCTTCCCGTAAAAATTCGGGATTGCTGACCACATCAAATTCCGCTTCGATGCGTTCTAGTGTACTAATACCGCCAACCGCAGCCACGAGATTTTTTTGTCTCTCGGCCACTCCATCGAGGACGATCATCCGTACCCAATCCCCAGAACCGATGGGAACGGTCGATTTATTGACGATTACTTTATAACCACCGTTGAGATGGGCCCCAATACCCCGGGCCACCGCTTCCACATAACGAGTGTCACTTTCTCCCGTGGGTAGTGCTGGTGTACCAACAGCGATAAAGAGGATTTCACCGTGTTTAACTCCCGCTTCTAGATCCGTGGAGAATTCCAGATTGCCGGAGGCTGCGGAAGACTGCATTAATTCTGATAACCCCGGTTCATAGATGGGGGATTGTCCCGATTTCATCAATTTGACTTTTTCTTCATTGTTGTCAATACAGATGACATGATGGCCGATATGTGCTAGGCACACCCCGGTGACTAAACCCACATAACCCGTTCCGATAACACAAACACGCATGATAATTACTCCAGTGACAATTAAGTTAAATTTATTGATTAGGGATTAGCTTAGACGAGAACGGAAATCCTCGATCGTCATTTTTAAACCCTGACTTAAAGGAATAGTTGGACTCCAATCCAGATAAGTTTTAGCACGAGTGATATCCGGTTGTCGTTGCTTGGGATCATCTTCCGGCAGTGGTTGATAGACCAATTCGGCCTCGGGATTAATCATGCCTTGGATCACTTGTGCTAATTCCAGAATTGTGTATTCGTCGGGATTGCCTAGATTAACCGGTCCGATAAAATCCCCATTCATCAAACGCATTAACCCTTCCACCAGGTCAGAAACATAGCAAAAACTGCGGGTTTGGGAACCTTGACCATAAACCGTTAGGGGTTCACCGCGCAAAGCTTGCACCACGAAATTACTCACCACTCGACCATCGTTTTCCAGCATTCGCGGGCCGTAGGTGTTGAAAATCCGGGCCACCCGGATATCGACTTTATGCTCCCGATAATACTCGAAAGCCAGGGTTTCCGCCACCCGTTTACCCTCGTCATAACAGGAACGCGGTCCGATGCAGTTGACATTGCCTCGATATTCTTCCGTTTGTGGATGCACATCGGGATCGCCGTAGACTTCCGAGGTAGAAGCGAGCAAAAATCGCGCTTTTACCCGTTTAGCTAGGCCTAGCATATACATAGTCCCTAAAACATTGGTTTTAATCGTTTTGACGGGATTATATTGATAGTGAATTGGGGAAGCAGGACAGGCCAGGTGATAAATCTGATCGACTTCTAAACGGATCGGCTCGGTGATATCGTGACGAATTAGCTCAAAATAAGGATTTCCTAGCCATTTAACGATGTTTCGGCGCACCCCCGTGTAGAAGTTATCCAGACAGATCACTTCATGACCCTGTTCCATCAAGCGATCGATTAGATGGGAACCAATAAAACCCGCACCACCCGTAACTAGGATTCTCATGTAATCGCAAAGTAAACATATAAAATTATTCTTAAAATACCCTTACGCTGGTTTTTTGGCAAATATTTTTTTTTGACGAGGTGTTAAGTATCAGTGATCAGTGATCAGCGATCGCCGATGCCAGGCTAATAGCTGAATAATGGCTCGGTAATCCTTAAAATGGAAATAACACGCAAATTTGAGACTAGATTATGAACAGTGGCGAGCAAAATAAGCTATTTATCCTGATTGATGGGCATTCTTTGGCTTTTCGTGCCTATTATGCCTTTGCTAAGTCTCGTTCTGGCCCTCTGCGTACTTCTACTGGCATTCCCACCAGTGTTTGTTTTGGGTTTTTAAATTCTCTGATGCAGTTACTAGAAACTCAAAAACCCACTTATTTAGCAGTTGCTTTTGATTTAGCAGTCCCTTCTTTTCGCCATGAAGCTGATGTCAATTATAAGGCTAATCGGCAAGAGACTCCCGAAGAATTTCGCCCCGATTTAACTAATCTGCAAAGTCTCTTGGCAGCGATGAATATTCCTATTGTTACTTCCCCGGGTTACGAAGCAGATGATGTTTTAGGAACTTTGGCAAAACAAGCTGGTGATAATGGTTATACAGTCAAGATTTTAACAGGCGATCGAGATTTATTCCAATTGGTAGATGAGGAGAAAAAAACCACGGTTCTCTATCTAGATATTAATGCGGTCAAAAGTACATCGGGACAGGGTTATACAGAATTCAATTCCCAAGCTGTCACGGAAAAGTTAGGGGTGACACCAAAACAGGTAGTAGATTTTAAAGCTCTTTGCGGTGATAAGTCTGATAATATCCCCGGTGTGCGCGGAATTGGCGAAAAAACAGCGATAGATTTATTAAAAAAATACGATAACTTAGACGATATATATACCAATCTGGAATCGATTAAGGGAATGGTAAAAACTAAATTATTAGAGGGAAAACCCGCCGCCGAAAGTTCTCGCTATTTAGCTAAAATTGCCCTTGATGCCCCCGTTAGTCTGGAGGAGGATAAATTTCGTCTCCGAGGTTTTGATCGGCGTTTAGTTAAACCTTTATTGGAAAGATTCGAGTTAAAGAAAATTCTCCAGAAACTCGATCAAATTCAACAGCATCTAGGTGGTACTCCTACCCTAGAATTAACTAGCGATGCTGATTCTAATCAATTGTCTCTGTTTGATTTACCCCCTATTTCTCCACCGGTTCTAATTGCTCCCGACATTATTGATACTATTCCTAAGTTAGATGCTTTACTGGCAAAATTAACAACTTTCACTAATCCACAATTTCCCGTCGCTTGGGACACCGAAACGACGGATTTAAATCCTCGTGTAGCCAAATTAGTCGGCATCGGTTGCTGTTGGGGAAAAGAATTAAATTCTATGGCCTATATTCCCATCGGCCACCAGAGCGGCGATAATTTAAATCTAGAGATAGTCCTCGAAAAATTACGCCCAATTTTAGCGGGTGATAATTATCCGAAAGTCTTCCAGAATGCGAAATTTGATATTGATATTTTTTATCATCAAGGAATTACCGTTAAAGGTCTAGTTTTTGATACTATGGTGGCTAGTTATGTCCTCCATCCCGAACTAACTCATAATCTCGAAGATTTATGCGATCGCTATTTAGACGGTATCACTTCCCTTAGTTATAAAAGTCTCGGTATTCCTACGGGAAAAACCATCGCTGATTTAGATATTGCCACCACTGCCAACTACTGCGGATTAGATGCCTATGCTACCTATTTGCTTCGAGAAAAATTACAGGCAGAATTAACTAAAATTCCCCCTTTGTATCAATTATTCTCTGAAATAGAATCTCCCTTAGTCATGGTGCTGTGGCAGATGGAAAATTATGGTATAAAAATCAATGTCAATTATCTAAAAAACTTATCCCAGCAACTAGAAAGAGACTTGGCAGACATAGAAAAAAAAGCTTATGAATCCATCGGAGAAACCTTTAATCTTGGCTCTCCTAAACAGTTAAGTGAAATCCTCTTTGATCGATTGGCACTCAATCGCAAAAAATCCAGAAAAACTAAAACAGGTTACTCCACCGATCAAAGTGTTTTAGAGAAACTACAAGGCGATCATCCCCTGATTGATTATATCCTTGAACATCGCACCTTATCCAAATTAAAATCAACCTATGTGGATGCTTTACCGAAATTAGCCGAACCAAAAACCGCAAGAGTACATACAGATTTTAATCAAACCATTACCAGCACCGGACGCTTATCATCCTCCAATCCTAACCTACAAAATATCCCCATTCGCAGTGAATTTTCCAGACGAATTCGTCAAGCTTTTATCCCCGAAGATGGTTACTTATTAGTATCAGCGGACTACTCACAAATCGAGTTAAGAATTCTCGCTCATCTCAGTCAAGAACCAGTTTTATTAGAAGCGTATCGTAGTAATCAAGATGTTCATAAAGTCACCGCTCAATTGCTCTTTGATAAAAGGGAAATTACCCCCGAAGAACGCAGTTTAGGAAAAACAATTAACTTCGGGGTTATTTACGGCATGGGAGCGCAAAAATTCGCCCGTGAATCGAAATTAACCGTAGAACAGGGCAGAAAATTTATTGAAAAATATCATCAACGTTATGCCCAAGTATTTGAGTATTTAGAAAATAGCAAAAAACAAGCAATTGCTCAGGGATATGTAGAAACAATTTTGGGCAGAAGACGTTATTTTAACTTCGATAATCCCCTCTTAAAAAGACTGCGAGGACTACCCTTGCATGACATCGATTTAGATAGCCTCAAACTCAACAACGAGGAGGCACAATTATTAAGATCGGCTGCTAATGCGCCCATTCAGGGTTCCAGTGCTGATATTATTAAAGTAGCAATGGTAAAATTGGCCGAGGTGCTGCAAAATTATCGAGCGAGATTACTGCTGCAAGTCCATGATGAATTAGTCTTGGAAGTACCAAGAGAAGAATGGCCATCCCTAGAGTCAAAAATCAAGACGACTATGGAGGAAGCTGTCTCCTTGACGATCCCTCTCTTGGTAGAAATTAAAGCTGGTGACAATTGGATGGAAACCAAATAAAACTATGATCGAAAACAGACAATTTTTAACCCCAGAAGAATCCGCAGATGTGGACGCTGCCCTCTTGACTGCTCCCGAAAAATTCCTGACTCGTTTAACGATTTCTTCCCTACGCTTACTAAAAATAATCGCCGAAGATACGGGAGTAACCCTAGAAGAATTAACCCATAAACAGGTCATCCAATGGCTAGAAAAAGATAGTAAACTGCGTCGGGAACAGGGGATCGAAGCGGCAGTGCTGAAATGGTAAATAAACTCTTAAAAAATCAGCTATCCCTGACAATTTATGCTAGTTTTTAGCTATAAACTTACTGGAGTTACAACAATGACAATTACCCTAAAAGTACCTAGTATTGCCTGTGAAGGTTGTGCTAATACCATTACTAAAGCGATTAACAATCAGCAACCGGCAGCCCAAATATCGGTGGATGTAGCCAATAAAATAGTCACGGTAGAAACCACCGCATCCCCCGCAGAAATTGCTCAATGGATCAGCGAAGTCGGCCATACTGTTGAGTCTGGAAGTGAGGGTTGACATCCTCCCCCCTTAAAAATATACCTCTGGTAAAAATCAAGAGTAGTTCTATTTTTGTGTTGATCAGATTAGTTTGACTCCCAAGCTTTCTAGTTGTTGGTTTATCCAAGCGGTTGCCGTTTCTTCGTCGGTTTCTATTTCTAATAGTTGTTTGGATTTTTGCTTTAAAAGCACTCTTAGAGTAAGGGTGCGATCGCTTTTAAAAGTTCTGTTAATTTATTTTTCCATCGGTATAGCGCAAAATACGCCTGATAGAATTTACAATGAGGCATAGATAATCTGTGCTGATTCCAAAATGTTTTTACATCTTAGCCAGTTATCACTCCGTTTGAGCGCTGCTTTCACAATTAAATCTACTTTTCGATTGAAAATTGCTTGCAGTTCATCGCGCATTTGTAGGGTTTCGGTTAAACCTCGTTTAGCAGTTGGGGAAAAGGTAATTAAAATATCAATATCACTATCTGGGCTCTTCTAGGTTCTGTGTGAGCATGGTATAATAGTAACACAGAACAGGAGGTGGGTTATGTGGATAAATTTTGAGCAACTCCTCGATTTACCAAATGTAACAGTGGTCAATTATCAAAAAATTGAGCAGACAATTTT
>NZ_JADBRW010000153.1:0-2911 GCF_020247025.1 Microcystis sp. M109S1 | reverse complement strand
GTGCGCCGCAATAGCGACTCTTGTTCGGGTGTGGGGTAAAATCGGTAAGAATATGCTTTTTCCATGTCTCACATTTTAGCATATATTTGGTAAATGCGCTAGTATTTAACGGTAAAGCCGTCGTAGAACGACGGGGTTTCAGACACAAAATTTTGGATGAGTAACGGGTACGGTAGGGATCGAACCTACAACCGTCCGCTTAGAAGGCGGATGCTCTATCCATTGAGCTACGTACCCAAGAAAGCACAATTATAGATCATACTTCCAACAGTGACAAGTGGTAGGACTAATTTTCGCCGCTACCCCTCTTTGCCACTGTCCAAGCTTAATGATGATGGTGGTGTCCGTGGTGATGATGGTGATCGGAATGAATGTGAGGAATTGTTACAGAACTATTGACAGATAAAGCCTCTTGTGATAGGAGAGCTTCGATATGTTCCTCGGCCCAATCGGCAGCCATCCGGCAAAATTCGGGGTTATCGTTGACACAGGCCATCTGCACATAATTAACTTGGTCGTGTTTGCGGCGTAAAGCTTCGATAATATGCTCCACATCCAGTAAAGTTTCGTGATTTTCCGTAGCAAAGCCAATCGGCATGAAAATTAAGGCTTTGGCCCCTAATTCGATTAAATTCTTCGCCGCTAACTCTGCATTCGGTTGCGTCCATTTAATTAAGGGGGTTTGGTGATTTAACCAACCCACAGAAACCAAGGGATAACGATAGATTAATTTTTCCCGGACTAACTCGTATAAAGCTTGACTTTCATCGATTCCCGACGTAAATCCCTTAGCTTCGTGGGGACAACCGTGATTCATTAAAATAATGCCAATTTGCGAGGGAAGACAGCTACTAGCTACCTCGGTAGCGATTTTTTCTTCCACTAACCGCGCCATTAGCTCTATATAAGCGGGTTGGTTATAAAACGAGGGAATATAGCGCAATCCTTTCACCCAATGTTCCCCCGTTTGTCCTTGAGCTAAAGCTTTGTTAACTTGTTCGATCGCAATGCCACTGGTAAAGATAGAATCAACCACGAGGAGAGGATAGATCAAAATTTTCTCGAATCCCCGTTCGCGGATTTCCCCTAATACCTGTGCTGGTAAAAAAGGCGCGCAGAAGTTAAACGCTTTGAATACCTCCACCCGATTACCCCATTTTGCCTGTAAATTGCGCTCGATTTCCTGTCTTTGATGCTCGAAAATGTGGTTATGGGGCGAAATAAAGTGATTATGCTGGTGTTGCCATTCGTGTAGGTCAAATATGGCCAATAATTTCGCTAGGGGAGGATAAACCCAAGTCGGTACAGGAGCGAACTTAGCCGTCAGCAGATTTAAGGCCTGTTCATTATAGTTGGCAAAGTCCTCGTAACTCTCCACTTCCCCGTATCCCATCAATAATACCGCCACTCGATCGCTGTGGTTGTGGGTAGCGGCTAACTGTTGTTGATCTGAAATGGCAACCACGTTTTTAACCCCGATTTTCTAAGTGAAAAACGCTATATCACTGGGATAGTAGCACTTTTCTATCCTATCCCCTAGCACGGGATAGACCGCTAAAAATTTATAACCTCTACAGAATCATACAGATTGCTTATCATCCTCATTAATAAAACGAGATGTAAAGAAACTTTAAATAATGTTAAGATCGTTGTAGTCCCACTTATGAGAGATATGACAGCAGGCGTGTTTGGTAGCTTACCTTTTCCCAATCAGAGCGGCGATCAACTCATCAGTAAGGCGGTGAGTGCTGCGATCGCTGCATTATTCAAACGGACAGGCAAGCTGAAAGCGACTGTCCGCGCCGAACCCGTAGCCAAATTACTGCAAGGCAGTATCGACGGTTTTGACTTTATCGGTCAGTCGATGCTGATGTACAATGGCCTACGCATCGAAGCCATGGAATTGTATGTACAAGCAGTGGCGATCGATTTTAGTGCCATTTTTACCGGACAGGTAAAACTCCGTCAACCGACGCGGGCCACTTTGCGGGTAGTTTTAACGGAAGAAGATTTAACCACCTCTTTTAATACACCTTTTATTGTCGAAAAACTGCAAAGATTAGAGTACGAAGGTAAATCAATTCACTGTCAGAACACAGAATTAATTCTCAATGACGATAAAACTTTAACTCTGAAAAGTCTAATCAAATTGGGAGAAGAAGAACCAATTCTTCTAGAAATGACCACTGCTGTGGTTGTGGAAGAAAGGCGAAAAATTCAATTTGTTGAGGTGGTTTATCAAGGGGACGAAAGATCGAAAGCTTTAGGAGAAGCTTTAATCAGCCACGTTAACAACCTCATGGATTTAGATAAATTTGCCCTCGATGGTACTCAATTAAGGGTCGATCGACTACGTTTAAAAGATAAACAGATCATCTTTTATGGTATCGCCGATATCGAGCGTTTTCCCCAAAGAAAATAGGCACCATTTTTGCCTTTTAATCGTGCTTGTGGTTACAGGGAGGCACAGGATCGTAACCTCCGGGGTGAAAGGGATGACAACGGAGAATACGCTTAATTGCTAACCAAGAACCGCGCAGCACACCAAAGCGATCAATCGCTTCCATGGCATACTGGGAACAGGTGGGTTGAAAACGACAGGAAGGGGGAAATAGCGGCGAAATAAACCGTCGATATCCCTTAATTAAACCAATAAAAATTCCTTTCATCGAAAATTTGGGTCTGAAACCCCGTCGTTCTACGACGGCTTTACTGTTAAATACTAGCGCATTTACACGATATATGCTAAAATGTGAGACATGGAAAAAGCATATTCTTACCGATTTTACCCCACACCCGAACAAGAGTCGCTATTGCGGCGCACTTTGGGCTGTGTAAGATTAGTTTACAATAAAGCTCTCCATCTCAGAACACAAGCATGGTACGAAAGACAAGAAAGAATAGGATATGC
>NZ_JADBRW010000152.1:0-2595 GCF_020247025.1 Microcystis sp. M109S1 | reverse complement strand
TGAAATGGGGCGAAAGTCTGTGGACTCTGTGTAAGACAGTACATGGTTTTTTAACTGTGGTATGCGACGGTGGTGGAAGCAGAAACTTAAATCGTGAGGTTTAGGAATCGCCGCACTTTTAGGGCGGCGAGGATGTCAAGCTAGGCAGGTTGCCAACAATCCTCACGAGTCAGACGAATTTGGGCAAGGGCAAAAATAGTCGGGATAATCCGGCCGTAGTCAGTGGCGATCGCTTTCCAACCGAGATCAGCAATAAACCAACCCCATAGAGCCGGTCCTACCAAACTTAACACGGTTCTGACCGCTCCATAGCGGGCTGCCGCCCTAGTCATGCCCTGTTTAGCCGTTTGTAGGGCGATTTGATTAACAATTGCCCCACCCTGGACTACGGCCGTTTTTGCCCCTTGATAGCGGACAAAATGAAGAGCGAACTGCCCGGCGATATGTTTGAGCAGAATCGGTTTCAGGATAGAATTAATGGCGATGACGCTACTGCCTTTGAGGACTATATCGAGGGGATTGTGTTGTAGGTGAACCGGT
The DNA here is from genome assembly GCF_020247025.1 of Microcystis sp. M109S1. Taxonomy (NCBI): domain Bacteria; kingdom Bacillati; phylum Cyanobacteriota; class Cyanophyceae; order Chroococcales; family Microcystaceae; genus Microcystis; species Microcystis sp. M109S1. The sequence continues at coordinate 2,055 of NZ_JADBRW010000152.1, read as the reverse complement.
AAGGGTTGGGGAGTGTGGGAATCCGCGAGCGCTTTTTGAATTTGAATCGAGAGGGATTTTTGTTCCGATGGGGGGAGACGTTTCCAAGCTTTGTTAACGAGGTGAAGATAGATTTCCGCTTCAATTTCCGTTGTCGGCATTTTTTGGGAGTAGGGAACCTTGAGGAAATGACAGACACGGACTAGAATTTGACGATAACTAACTTTTTCAGTTTGACCTTTTAACACTGTCACACCATCGGCAGCCAAATAACGAAAACGATCCTCGACGCTATCTAACCAACTATCCCAATCTTGACTTTGAACGGCGATTGCGTCCGGCGCTCGTAGATAATCGAGAGGGTTAAAACGACGGCAAAAGAGGATGTTAGTGATTTGCTGTAGTTCCTCCTCGGTGGCTAACTCCAAAGCTGTGCGTAATTCGTCCAATGTGGTTTGTCCTCCTGGTCCCCAATAATCAACTTAGTTTCGCTAGTGCCGATTACTACTAATATTAACTCAAGGGTTTACAGGATTAGGAAGGCTAGTGACAAATTTTTCGATTAATGTTGGGATCATTGGCGCGGGTTTAGCCGGGTTAACCTGCGCTCGTCAGTTGTGCGATCGAGGTTATACTGTTAAGCTATTTGATAAGTCTAGAGGTATTGGTGGTCGTTTAGCCACGCGACGGGTTAATCGAGCTAATCAAGAGATGGCTGTGGATCATGGCTTGCCTTTTTTGACTATTCAGGGCGAAAAAACGGCGGCTTTAATTGATAATCTACTGAGAGAGAATATAGTTACTTCTTGGTTTGATTCTAGCTATGTTGCTCCTTCTGGCATCAATAGCGTGGCGAAATTTTTAGCTAAAGATTTAGAAATTGAACGAGATTTTCTGGTTACTCGTCTGGAAAATCGTCAAGAAAAATGGGTTTTAAACAATAACGGCCAAATTCGGGGAGAGTTTCCGGTGATTGTCTTGGCTATTCCCGCCCCGCAAGCAGCGTTATTGTTAGAAAACTCTCACATAACTACTATGCCAGAATTGCGATCGATCGTTTACGATCCCTGTTTAACGGTAATGGTGGGTTATGGCGATTCTTTACCCGCAGTTGCTCCCTCCACCGATATCGCTTGGTTAGGACTTGATAGCAGTAAACGGCAATCATCCCCTGATTATGTCTTTGTTGTGCATAGTAGTGGAGATTTTGCGGTTAAATATCTCGATAGCGAGGATTTAGAAGCAGTTAAGCTAGATTTGCTCTCTCGTGCTTCTTTGCCTCTCCCCGATTGGTCCTGGATTCACCGTTGGCGTTATGCTTTAGTCCGTCAGGGTTTAGCTGTACCCTGTTTAAGTGTTAATAGTCCTTTACCTCTAGTTGCCTGTGGTGATTGGTGTCAAGGAGGAGATTTATCGAGAAATTCTTCCCTAGAAACGGCCTTAACTTCCGGGATAGCGGCAGCTAATCAAGTTCAGCAGCTACTCTCTGAAGAATCTAGAGACAGGTTTAAATTCTTAGGTTAAGCTTGGATTAACAAAAGGTTAAATATATAATAATGTAGGTATCCTATACTGGGGGGTCGGTCACAATGGAAAAATTCAATTCTAAAGATAACTTTCTCTACCCTAAAACCAGCTACAGGGGTTTATTCACGCCACAAAATTTAGTTTTTAACGCTAATTTGCAGGAATTCGCCCTGAGAGTCTCTTTTATCGCTGGTTTACACACTGGGGGAAAGATTACCTCCACGGAAGCTTACGAGAAAATTAACCAGCTTTGGCAAGAGTTGAATGCCAGTCAAAAATTCCTACTAGCTAATCATTTTGAGGATCACGGAGATTGAGAGATGGGGGTTTTTCAGTGATCAGTAAACAGTAAACAGTAATCAGTATCTAAAGTGGCACAGTAACAAAAGTGGGTAAAGTAGTTCTTAGTCATCGAAAATTTTGGGTCTGAAACCCCGTCGTTCTACGACGGCTTTACCGTTAAATACTAGCGCATTTACCAAATATATGCTAGAATGTGAGACATGGAAAAAGCCTATTCGTTTCGATTTTACCCCACACCCGAACAAG
>NZ_JADBRW010000151.1:0-46943 GCF_020247025.1 Microcystis sp. M109S1 | reverse complement strand
CGCCTTGGAAGAGTCCGGCAAGAAAGATTTTCAGTGGAGACATTGAGAATCTAAGCTGTCTCGTTGAACAAGGAATTTCTAACAGCGATGGGTCAAGAATCCCCCGTCACAGCGTAGCTTGACGGTGGGAGTATGTCAATTAACGAGTAATTTAGATAGTCAACAGCTTAGATAATCGCTTTAAAAGTCAGACAGAGGAATAATTCCACAGGCTTGAATTTTGCTTAAAACGAGGTGAAGTTGCCACAATAACCAATTGCCAACTCTCCAGAAAGCCACGGAGTTTTGATTGTCAGAAGCTTCCGCAGATGGGTAACAAAGATTTTCTTCAAAAATCAACCAATGAACGGGTAAATGACCGAGGGGAGAATTCGGCTCTAATTCAAAGTTTAGTTGCTCATAATTGAGCCATTGACCTTCCTTCCGCCAACCCAGGCGATCGCCAAGTTTCTTTTGGGTTTCATAATCCACTAAACCACCGAGACTAGAGAAAATGGCTTGCTGAATACTAAAACCGAAATGACCATTACTATAATGAAGCCAAAGTTGATCAATTTTTTTCAGATCCGAACAAGGTAATTGAGCAATATCTTGAGGATAAACCTCATTCCAGTAGGTTCTACCCAAAATTTTTAATAGTAGTTGGGTTGTTTGGCGATCGGCCGCTTGCCACTGTTGCTTTCTTAGCAAATCTTGTAATTGATTATAATCAATATCAGCCGATTCTTGAGTTAAGATATTTGGGGAAGTCTGGGGATTTTTAGAAGTAGAAGATTTGTGAAGACTGTTTTGAGTGAATTGAGAGACAACTATTGCCAGGGGAGTTTTTGGGATAGTGTCTTTTTGACAAGCCTCTTGTTCTGCTAAATGAGCAGATAATTTATTGATGGTTTTTTCTAGAGAAATAAATTGTTCTGACCATTCACTTTCATTGAATAAGTAATCATTAAATTGATCAGAGGAAAAAGCCTCTTTTAACCTTGCTTCTTTCTCGTAACCAGTCGCCAGAAAATTTAGCAAAAACTCAGAATTTATTGCTGAATCTGACGTTTCTAAGAGAGCAGGCTGAGGTGGGAAAATATTATCTACCAAATACTTAATTTCTCCAACTGTTGCATAAAATTCTTCATCCACCTTAATCACTTCTTCTATTAATAATTGAAAAGGAGCAAAATAGTCCTGTAAGTAGTTTTCAAAATTAATCGCATTTTGGGCAAGATCAGCAATTTCTTGGCGAACTCGTTGAGATTTGAGTTGATAATGATTTAATTCCTCATAAATTTTGAGTTCTTGAATAATTGCTTGCACAATTTTTTTCTGCTTTTGAGTATCCTCGGCTAATTTCTGAACTCCTTCCCCTAGTAATTTAGTTTTTCTCAACATCAAAAAAGATGTTTTTCCCAGTAGCAAAATTGACCGAAAATTTTCCTGTTTTTCTAGCTTGAGTTGATTGAGAATATTTTGATTATTATTATTTTTAATTTCTAACTTTATTCTCTCGTAGTCTAATATTTTCAATTCTTGATATTTTTGGGAAAATAAAATTTTGAGATTGTCACTGAGTTGGAGTAAAAAACGATAATATCCGTCCTGATAGATTTCTAGTCCATTAATTAATAAATTATAGTCTTTAATTAATAACTGAGTCTCGATCAAGATTTCTTGTTGAGTAATTTTTTCTTTTCGTTTAATAATCTTACCAAAATAGTAATGGTAGCGAACTCCTTCTTGAATTAATTTCCGACGTTCTTTGATGATTTTCTGAAAATTTTTTAAGTATCTATTTTTAAAAACAGGAAGTTGATAGCTTTGCTCATAAATGGCAATTTTTTTATAGGTCATCAGATGTTGAGAGTTCCTATTTAGCATAGCTATCTTAGACCAAAAAATTCCTCAATACTTAGCAATAATCATCCGCTGCCCCCATCTCTTGCAAGAGGGAGCAATACCTAATTAAACATTTTCAACTTCGACAACAACCGGTTCATTTTCAATAACTGGTTCATTTTCAATAACTGGTTCATTTTCAATAACAACTGTTTGAGGACTTTCAGTCGTTGGCTCAGTTACCGTTTCTTGCTGCTTTACTGTCTGTTCTTGATGGTCAGTCAAGTATTTTTTTGTTTTTAATTTCAGGTCATCAGTCAGAGGTAAAGCATCAATTTCAGCCAAAAGTGTTTCCAGGGATTCTTTTTTACTTCGCTCAGTGTAAAAAGCATTCAGAACCGCTTCAATTCCGTACTGAGCAATCGCATCTCCTAGTACAGTAACCAACCCCATCGCTCCAATACCCAGAAAAACTACAAAGGGTTGTCCGAGGGTGAAAATTAGCACGATGACAGCAATAATAGCCGAAGCTAAATAAGTACCTGCCACTTTTTTGATAATGTTATCGAGTTCCATAAAAATAACCTCAAATTTCTAGCGAAGGATTAGTTTAATTTTAAAGCAAGGTTAATCTGTCTGTTGATCGCCATCAAGTAAAGCTTGAAGAAAAGGTTCAAGACTTTTGGGACGATAATCGGAAAAAGCCTTTAATCGTTTTACCACACTGTGATGAACAGTGACAACTTTTGTATTGAAATATCGCCATTGCTCACCTCCCAAGGCCGACAATCCTTTAACAGTATTATCGAACTTGATGGTCGGGTCTGGTTTAATTTGGAATTCCTCGGATTCAGAGGTAGTTGAATTAAACTCTAATCCCAATTTTTTGGCTTGATTAATCATCCATTGTAACGGGTAGTCGGAAAGTCCTTGATATTCTTTTTTGCCACCACCTAGACAGGTATGTTCACCGACAAATAAAACTTCTTTGACAACTTGTTCGGGATTTTCGGGATTGGCTTTTATCGGAGTGGAAGGGAAGTTTTTACGTTTTTCATCAATGGCAACAGCATGAAAAGCATTCTGGATAATCGGACTTAATTTTGTATTACTAAATTCATATTTTTTATGATAAAACTTAGCCAGGGGAAACCAAGGAGTTAAATCGGGAATACCAAAATTGCCAACTGTATCCCAACAACCTAACATCTTGACTGGAATACGATCTTGAAAATCTTCCTTTTCTGTCTCAATTTTTTTAGCATTAGCGGCACGAAATTGTTGAGCTTTGGCACTATCGGAACTAACGGTGTGGTCTCGATAGAGTTGATAAGCTAGGGGAATTTCTTTAATCTTAGAGCGTTTTAGGATTCCACATTTATCGATAAAACTGGCCAAACATCGAACGATATATGCTCCTCGACTAAAACCTAACAAATAAATTTCATCCTCGGTTGTGGGATTGTAGTTAAGGACAAGAAAACGATAGGCATCTTGAATCATTCGATCGAGGCCCCAGCCAAAAGTTTCATTCCCTAAACTTTTAATAAATTCGTTATCTTCGGGGGTGCCAGAACCTGACAGAAAGACGATTTGGGGGGTTTGATCCTCGGCAATATACTTAATAGATTCGGCGAATTTAACCACATTGGTGGGGTAAGCACTGGCAGAGTCTTCCCAAGAACCATCACAACAAATAATTAACCGTTTTTTCTGGTTTGAATAAGTGAGGCTATCCAGTTGAGAAATTGCTGTTTCAGTAATCTCCTCAATTTCATTGCTGGCAAGGGCAGCTTCTTCGGCAATTATAATTGATTCTGAATTATCTTCCCGGGAAGGTTCTTGATTTTCAGATGGAGCATCCTGTTCAATCACTTCTTCTTCTTCAAGGGAGTTAAAAATTTCGTTGACCATTGTTATCCTTTTCGCACTCCTTCTAGCTTTACTGCTAGTCTGAGTTTTTGATTTAGGGATCGAGGTCGGTTTGGAGGGAAGACTATCTAGTTGCCAGGTTGTCCCATAAAGAATACCATGATTGCTATAACTTGTTTGATCCTCGGCACTGCCATTGAGTGATAAATAAGTGACTAAACCAAGGTCATCAACTAAGGGAGATTGATACATCGCTTCTTGGATTTCTTCTTGGCTACGCGCTTGATTCCAAACAGAAAGTTCTGCAAGACAACCTTGCCAATAATGGTAGAGATTAACAGAGGCTCCCAAGATGATTTTTTCAATCCCCGTTAAGGCCCGGTTATGACCGTTGCCACGATGCCAAATGATCCCATTGCGATAGATCAACATTCGGCCTGTGGTCGCATTTTTGACAAAGGCCCAGTGAGTCCAATCACTATAATCTTTAAGCTTGACTTTTTTTTCAATTCGATCGAAACCTTCTTCATTTCCCGCGTCCCAAAAAATCGCAGGTTTCACGGGATCGCCCCAGGGCAAGGTAATATGTAGAACGCGTTTATTTTCCTGATTAACAGCTTCTAAAAGAGTGGTTTCTGTGGATAAATTATTTTCCCCTTTTGCCCAAAATGTAATGGTAATACTCTGATCGATGTCAAGAAATCCGTGGGATAGCTCCATGTGATCATCGATGCCATTAAATTTTAGTACAGAGCGTTGTTCAGCCATTGGTTTTGTAATCACCTAGGGGAGAAAGAGGTAATCAGGGGTTCAGGGATTCTGACTAATAAGAGACTGATTTATCTGTCGTGATTTCCCAGAATGCTACCGCCTAGCTTAACACATTTTAGTTATCTAGTGATATATATAAATAAATGTGTAGGAGTCAACGACTAATATTCCAGGGCCGGCACTTGCTGTGGCGAGAAACTCAGAGGAGTTGACCCCAATCCCTATCGCCATCAAGTAGTAGAGACCTAGTACTTGGAGGGATGCACATGGCTGACTGACATCCCTCCCCGGGACGGTTATCAGCAAACCCTAGGTACTTATTGTAACTCTGACCAAATTCCTCGGCAGCGCTCTACAATTAGTCCCTGAAAAATTAATTGGGTTGCGGGATGAATCTCTACTTTATACAGAGCAAAAAGACCTGTTGGACTATTTAGATTCAACTCCCTTCGCGTTAGAGATAAAGCTTTTGTTCGGTGCATTTCCACCGCTTTTAGTAAGCCTGGATAACTGACATTACGCAGGGCAAATTGACCATTTTTTGTGAGATAAATAGCATCATTTTGCAAGAGATATTCCAAACTGATCAAACTAGCGTGGACATCCACATCTTTTTCTAAACCCCCTAAACGGTGAGCATCTAAACCAAAGCGAATGCAGAAATTAACAGCGACTAATTTTCCCGCTTCTTCGGCAGGTAAAGCACAGTCGGCAAATTCAAAGCCTAAACTATCTGAGCGCCACTCCTCGACTCCGGCATAGGTATAGTTTTGAAACAGTTTATTTTTGAGTTTCAAGTCAAATCCCAACCCACTAGCATGACCTGCTTCATGGAATTGGGTATCGAGATGGCGATAGCGTTCACCATTAATTTGATCCTCTAGGGGTCCTAATAGTAAATCGGCCGTTTCTGGCTCAAAAATTTTTCGGATACATTCGTAGCTAGAACCGGAAAAGCGTCTTTTTTGCTCACTGGCATTATTTAAAGCTGGCCCCTGAACACTATTGGGAAAAGTCCACCTATGAGGAACGATAAAAGCCTCCCCCTTTTCTCCGCTAACTGTACCACAACTAGCAATTTCAGTAAAGGACAAATTTCTGGGAATCGGTTGTCCTAAACTGCCAAATTTTTCACGAATTAACCTTTCTAGTTGTTCAATAGAAGGTTCACTATTTTTATGAATTTTTCCGTAAATCGCACTCAAAGTGACTTGTTGCTTCCCCTGACGATTGATGCTATAGGGAGCAATCATCAGAAAATAACCATTTTTATCGATAAAATTCAGATTAATGAAATCTTCTGATAAAATGCTCCAGTCATCGGTTTCTAAAGCCTCTGCTGTTTTCAGAAGCCACTGAGCCGGAATTTCACAGTTATCTGCTTCCTGTTGACGCAGTTTTTTCGCCGCAATTGCAATTTTATTTTGCTGGATATCTTGGACGATTTCTTGGAACAACTGTTGTTGATTAACCAGGATTTGATTCATTTTTTTTGTAGCTAAGTTGGTGTAATGTTTTAACGTTGTTTTTTGAACCATCTCTCATCGGCTAAACTCTTAGCCATTTTAAGATTTTAGGGTCTTTGTCATAGCGATAGGTCAGTCCATCTTTCCCCGTAATTGATTTTCCCTGACTGGCTTTGCTTCTAATGCTACTGAGAGAATAGTCGCTTAATTCCTTCATTTGTGCATGGGAAAGTCCTTCTTCGACTTCTGTTAAGATTGTTGTCGTTGGCGATTCGGGGGGGGGTTCCTCGGCAGAATTGATTTTAGGATTGACCTCGGTTTCCTGATTCGGTAAATCTTCAAGTCTAGTTTGAGAATTATCGACAGAAATATTAATAATTTCTTTCGCTTTTTGTCGGCGATATTCCTCCACTGTAAGCAGTTGCCAATGGGAATTACTAGAGAGTTCTAAAACCCATTGATGGTAGTTAAAGAGACTTTCCCGATGTCCAACACTAATAAAAGTTGTGTGAGTTTTTTGCAATTGCCGATATAAATTTTCCTCATTGTTTAAGTCCAAAGCACTTGTGGCTTCATCTAGGATAGTAAAACTGGGACGGGTAATTAATACCCTAGCAAAAGCCAAACGTTGTTGTTCTCCCAGGGACAAAATGTTTTCCCAAGGCTCTTCTGTATCAAAGCTATTGACTCGATTTAGTAAATTTTGGAGATTGACTTCTTGCAAAACTTCCCTTAATTTTATCTCATTGGTTTCTTGATTACGATTGGGATAGAGTAACTGTTCTCGCAAGGTTCCTAATATTATATAGGGACGTTGGGGCAGAAACAATACTTCTTCTAGGGGGGGGCGAACTAATCGGCCGGTTCCTGCATTCCATAAACCGGCAATCGCACGTAGCAAGGAACTTTTACCCCGACCACTCGGACCGACAATTAATAAACCTTGTCCAGGCTGAACAGAAAGGGAGAGGTTTTCGACAATTACCTGTTCATAATCGGGGGTTTGCAAGGTGACATCTTCAAAGGAAAATTGGGTTTCTTCGATGGTTTTAATCGTGCTTAAATTTTCCGGTTGTTTAATGACTTCTTCTAAGGCTTCGGAAAATTGCGATAGACGTTCAACATAACTGCTAAATTGTGCCGAAGTGCCAAATTCACTAATTAATTGCGCCAGCGCCGTAGCAAACAAATTAGCCGCTAAACAGGCTTGCCCGACCTGTCCGAAACTAATGCCCTCACTATTGATATACAAAGGACCCAAAATGACAAAAGTAAATACTTGAATTGCCGCCTGATAGCCCCGACTAAAAATTTCTGTGCCTCTCTCCCAATCAATTTTACGTTTAGCACTGTCTAAGAGTTTATTAAATCTCCGCTGAATAATATTTAATTCCTGATTTTCTCCCTCAAAGAAAGCGATCGACTCCGCATGATTACGAATGTGGGTTAGAGCATAATTGTAGTTAGCCTTAAGTTCTAATTCTTCTTGAGTAATTTTATTTAGAGCTTGGTTAAAATAGATAGCAATGACGTTACCGAGAATTGTCCAAACGACTAAAATAATGGCGACAGAGGAAGAAATTGACCAGAGAATCACTAAAAAAGTGATCATATCTAGGACATTTTCTAGGGAAACTGCAAAAAAGGAGAGAGCTTTACTGGTAATCGGCTCAATTTCCTGGGATAAACGCTGATCTGGGTTGTCGATATCGGATTTAAAATTAATTCTGTAATAGGCGCGATTATGCAAATATTTTGTGAGAATCCAGTCATTGAGCCAAGCATACCAATCCAGGGCGATTCTTTTCCTGAGAAATTTAAGCAAGCCAACCAAAAGGGTGACAAAGAGCAGTCCAACCGCGAAAACTACCAAAGTTTTGACAAATTTATCAAAATCATTTTTTTCAAGAATGACATCAACTAAGTAATTACTAACAAAGCTATTGAAGGCATTTAAGCCTACAACCCCTAGGATTACCCCGATTAGTAGGATGAGCATGGCCCAAGCTTGAATCACATCGGCAAAAGTCCTTCCCCCCGATTCAGTAGGATACCAATAGGGAGCAGCGATCAGCTTGACACTGTGCCAAAATTTGCTGACATCGGAGATAATATTAGTCGTCGATCGATCTTGAGAGACTTTGGCGGACATATAGCATTTATATTTGAGTTGTGGACATTTTGCTGGAATGATTTTAGATTTTGGCTGGATTGGCGGAGTTTATTCTGGGGTTGTCTGTTGGGTTCTAGTTTCAGGAGAAACCTTCCCCTGTGTAGAAGGCAATTGGCGAAAATATAATGCTCCCCGACAATTTTAAGGTTATTGTGCTTGAGTTGTGCTAACATACTCCCGTCGCTTTATCTGTCAGTATAAAGCGATGGCTTTCTCACCCACCCTTGCTACTGCTTCTTTAACCCTCGTTATCTTACTACAAGTAACCATTGTTTTGATAGCTAAAGCTAGTGAGCGCTTCTCAGAATACCACATATTACCGAATTTCGTTGACCATGACAAATTTTTTTTCTATGATAAGATTTCAGGATACAGGTTTCAAAGCAATGAGGTGCGCCGATTTTCTTCCCCGTTTCCTGTTCCCCGTTCCCTCAAAGCGATAACAGACCTCGCGATATCATGGTGAAAAATGTTCGATTTATGTTACATTTTGTACTCGGCTTCCTTGCGCCCCTATAGCGGGGCAAATTCGGTTTCTGTAGGGGCATAAAGCATACGCCTTCCCCTAGATAACATTTTTTTATCACAAATGCGGGAGAGTCATGAGTAGAAATATGAAAACAATTTACCCAAGTTCATCTGGACTTTCACGTGGTCAAGAAGCAATGTGGTTAATCTACCAGATTGCTTCAGAAAGCGTTGCTTATAATATATTTATTACTGCAAAAATTTATTCTTATTTAAAGATTCCTGTTGTCAATCGTGTATGGCAAAAAATTATTGAAAAGCACCCGATTCTGAGAACCACATATACCAGTTATGAGGGCAAACCGGTACAGCAGGTTAACCAGCAAGAGAATTTTCAGGTTGAGGTAATAGATGCCAGCGACTGGAGGGAAGAGCAATTAGTAGAAAAAATCTATGCTATTGCTGACCACCCTTTTAACTTAGAAAAAGATTCAGTTTTGCGGGTGAATTTATTTACTCGTTCAGCAGAAGAACACATTCTCTTGCTGACAATGCACCACATTGCTGGCGATATGTGGTCCTATGATTTACTGCTGAGTGAATTTCAAGCTTTATATCCAGAGGAAGTGGAGCAATTTAGTCAACAGCAGACAGAAACAGCCCCAGATTCTTGGAATGAAAATAAAACCTATGCAAATTTTGTCCAATGGCAAGCAGCAATGCTATCGGGTAATAGGGGAGAAAAACTGTGGCAATATTGGCAAAAACAATTAGCTGGCGAATTGCCAATTTTGAATTTGCTCCCAGACAAACCCCGCCCCCCAGTCAAGACTTATGAGGGAGCCTCATACATTGTCAAGCTAGATGAACAGTTAATTGAAAAACTCAAGCATCTAGCTTTAGCATCTGGAACCAGCCTTTATCGGATTCTGCTTACAGCATTTTACGTCCAACTTTACCGCTACACCAATCAAACAGATATCCTCTTATGCAGCCCGATGAGAGGACGGCCGGGTAAAGAGTTTAAAGAGATTGTCGGCTACTTTTCTAACCTGACCGTTTTAAGAGTTTCTGTCCAGGAGAATGCCACATTTACAGAACTTCTTGCTCAAGTCAGCAAAATAGTTAGCCAAGCTCAAAATCATCAAGATTACCCATTTTCTCTGTTAGCAGAAAAACTCCAGCCACAACGCGATCCCAGCCGTTCGCCTTTCTCTCAAGTTAGTTTTGCTTGGCAAGCACAAACTTGGTGTGAACCAAAAAATAATTCCTTGCATCTGCAAAAATCAGTGTTGCCAATGGAGCCACACTTGTTCGGACAACAGGGCGGACACTTGGATTTGAGTTTAATGGTGAGAGAAGCGAAAGGAGTGATTAAGCTATGTTGGCAATACAACACTGACTTATTTGACGCTGCTACTATTGAGCGCATGGCCAAGCATTTTGAAAGACTGCTCAACTCTATTGTGCTTAACCCACAGCAGCGTATTTCCCAATTACCAATGCTCACAGAAGTTGAGCAACAGCAGTTACTTTTTGAGTGGAACAATACTCAGGCTGAGTACCCATTAGATAAGTGTATTCATCAGTTGTTGGAGAAACAAGTTGAACGGACACCTCATGCTGTTGCAGTAGTATTTGAAGGTCAACAATTAACCTATAATGAGTTAAATTGTCGAGCTAATCAGTTAGCACATTATTTGCAATCTTTGGGGGTAAAACCTGATACTTTAGTAGGGATTTGTGTAGAACGTTCTTTAGAGATGATTGTGGGATTATTAGGCATTCTTAAAGCGAGTGGGGCTTATGTCCCTCTTGACCCTGATTATCCGATTGAACGGATTATTTTTATGTTAGAAGATGCTGCTGTTAAAGTGTTACTAACTCAACAGAAATTGATTAATAAATTACCTGAACATCAAGCACAACTTATTTGTTTAGATGCTGACTGGGAGTTAATTTCTCAGTTCAGTCAGGATAATCCAATTACTGATGTACAAGCAACTAATTTAGCTTATGTTATTTATACATCAGGTTCTACTGGTCAACCGAAGGGGGTAATGCTTTCCCACAGTAACCTGTCCAATCATATGTTCTGGATGCAAGAAACATTCCCCCTAACTAAAACGGATAGAGTTCTGCAAAAAACTCCCTTTAGTTTTGATGCGTCAGTTTGGGAATTTTACGCTCCTTTATTAGTAGGTGGACAGTTGTTAATAGCTCAACCAGGGGGTCATACCGACAGCGATTACCTCTTAAAAACAATTGCCCAACAGCAAGTAACTACTGTTCAACTTGTGCCATCCTTACTGCAAATGCTTTTAGAACAGGGAGGAATCGAAAATTGTCAGTTACTCAAACGAGTCTTCTGTGGTGGTGAAATCTTGCCAGTGGCTTTGCAAGAGAAATTATTGAGCCAACTAAATGTAAATTTGTGCAATCTCTATGGACCGACAGAATGTTGTATTGATGTAACTTTTTGGAATTGTCAGAGAGAAATGTATGGACAACGTATCCCCATTGGTCGTCCAATTTCTAATACACAAATCTACATTTTAGACTCCAATCTTCAATCATTACCTGTAGGTATTCCAGGAGAATTACATATAGGTGGAGCAGGATTAGCAAGAGGTTATCTTAACCGTCCAGAATTAACACAAGAAAAATTTATTCCTAATCCTTTTAGTAATTACCCAGATTCTCGTCTCTATAAAACAGGAGACTTAGCGCGTTATTTACCTGACGGTAATATTGAGTATTTAGGACGGATTGATAATCAAGTAAAAATACGAGGATTCCGTATTGAATTAGGGGAAATTGAAACAGTATTAAAACAACATTCTCAAGTACAATCATCGGTTATTATTGACCAGGAAGATACATCAGGAAATAAACGTTTAGTTGCCTACATTGTCCCTCAAAAAGAGACAACACCAACCCCCAATGAATTACGACAATTCTTAAAAGAAAAGCTACCAGATTATATGATTCCCAGTGCTTTCGTAATCATGGAATCATTACCCCTAACACCTAATGGTAAAATTGACCGTCGCGCTTTACCTGAAACCAACTTGTGTGGAGAGATAGAATTGAATTTTGTTGCTCCTCGTAACCTAGAAGAAGAAATATTAGCTAAAATCTGGTCACAAGTTTTGCGAGTAGAGCCAGTAGGTATCTATGATAACTTCTTTGAACTGGGGGGCGATTCCATCCTGACTATTCAAATCATTACTAGAGCGAGAAAAGCAGGATTAGAGTTAACCCCCAAACAATTATTTACCCATCAAAATATCGCCGAATTAGCCACAGTAGCAACAAGAGTCACCGAGTCAAAAATAGAACCAGAAATAGTGAATCCTCCGCCGACTGAAGCGGATACTGGAGATTACACCGCCCAAGATTTCCCCTTATTAGAAATCGACCAAATAGAACTAGAACAAATATTAGCTCAACTGTAACGATGAACTCCCAGATGAATAGCACAAATAGACAAAATGTAGCCGATATTTATCCCCTATCGCCGATGCAACAGGGGATGTTGTTTCATAGCTTGTATGAGCCAGATGCAGATGTATATTTCGTCCAATTCAGTTGTAATTTAAAGGGCAATGTCGATACAACAATATTTGAGCAAGCTTGGCAAAGGTTAGTAGAAAAGTATGTCGTTTTCCGTACAGCTTTTATTTGGGAAGCATTGAGCCAACCTGTACAAGTAGTCTATCGACAAGTAACTGTGAGAGTCGCTACTTATGATTGGCAACATTTAACCGCACAACAGCAAGAACAGGAATTAGCAGTTTTTTTGGAGAGTGATCAGCAAAAATCCCTAGAATTGTCTGAAGCTCCATTAATGCGCCTAAATCTGATCAAGTTGGATAAAAATACCTATCAATTTGTTTGGAGTAGTCATCATTTATTACTTGATGGTTGGTCTTTATCTTTAGTGATTAAAGATTTTTTAAAGATTTATCAAGAAATTTCTCAAAATCAGATTAGCACTGATCAACCTGTTGTCAGCTATCGCCAATATATTGCTTGGCTACAGCAACAGGAACAAAAACCAGCCGAGGAATTTTGGCAACAAAAACTGCAAGGTTTTACTGCTCCTACTCCTTTGGTAATAGAAAGATCATCAAATTCTAAAAATAGCAACGTCTATAAAAAACAGCAAATTCAGTTCCCCGCTTCAACCACAGCCGCCTGCCAGTCTTTTGTTAGGAAAAATCGCTTGACACTGAATAATTTAGTGCAAGCAACTTGGGGATTATTGCTATCGCGCTATAGCCAAGAAACAGACATAGTATTTGGTGCGACTGTATCTGGTCGTGAGACATCTATTGCTGGTATTGAAGCAATGGTGGGATTATTTATTAATACCTTGCCCATGCGAATCCAAGTTAAACCGGACACCTCAGCACTGACTTTATTGAAAGATTTACAAGCTCAGTTAGTTGAGTCTAATCAATACTCATATAGTTCATTAGCAGAGATTCAAACTTGGAGTGAAATCCCTAGAAGTGCATCTTTATTTGACAGTATAGTTGTTTTTGAAAATTATCCAGTTGACGCTACTGCGGTCTTAGGTAATGATAGTTTTTATCTGGAAAATATTCAGGTTTCTCAACAAACTAATTATCCTCTAACATTAATTGCGCTCCCTGGGGAGCAATTACAGGTGCGAATTAGCTATGATACTAACCGATTTGATGATGGGACAATTACTCGCCTATTGGGGCATTTTCAAACCTTACTGGAGGGAATTGTCGCCAATCCAGAGGCGCGAGTTTCTCAATTACCTCTGCTGACAGAATTTGAGAAAAATCAATTATTAATAGACGGTCATAATCCGCAGGTTGATTACCCAGTTACTAAGTGTCTTCATCAGTTATTTGAAGAGCAGGTAAAACGCACACCCGAAGCGGTAGCAGTTGTATATTCAGATCAACAATTAACCTACAATGAATTAAATAATCGAGCTAATCATTTAGCACATTATTTACAGTCTTTGGGAGTAAAACCTGATCAATTAGTGGGGATTTGTCTTGAACGTTCTTTAGAGATGATTGTGGGTTTATTGGGGATATTAAAAGCGGGTGGTGCTTATGTTCCTCTTGACCCTGAATATCCGATTGAACGGTTAAGCTTCATGTTAGAAGATGCTCAATTATCAGTGCTGTTAACGCAACAAAAGCTAGGAGAAACTCTACCTCAACATCAAGCGCAGATTATTTATTTAGATACCGACTGGGAAAAAATTGCCGAAAACAGCCATTCAAATCTAGAAAACACCGTCACCCCAGATAACTTAGCTTATGTTATCTACACTTCCGGTTCCACAGGTAAACCGAAAGGGGTGTTAGTCAATCACTCCAATGTCGTGCGATTATTTGCCGCTACAGATGCTTGGTATAATTTTAATAGTCAAGATGTCTGGAGTCTATTTCATTCCTACGCTTTTGACTTTTCGGTGTGGGAAATGTGGGGAGCTTTGTTATATGGTGGATGCTTAGTAGTTGTCCCCTACTTAGTGACGCGTTCTCCCGAAGCATTTTATCAGCTATTATGTCAAGAAAAAGTCACAATTCTCAATCAAACTCCTACCGCTTTCCGTCAGTTAATTCAAGTTGAAGAATCCTTAAAAGGAAGTTTTCCCCCCTTATCAAGGGGGGTTAGGGGGGATCGTTCATCGACAACAGATAACGATTTAAGCTTACGTTTAGTTATTTTTGGAGGAGAAGCTTTAGAAATTAACAGTTTACAGCCTTGGTTTAACCGACATGGCGACCAATGCCCCCAATTAGTTAATATGTACGGAATTACGGAAACTACCGTTCATGTCACCTATCGACCATTAAGTATGACCGACTTGGATAGTACAGCTAGTGTGATTGGTTGTCCCATTCCCGACTTACAGGTATATTTACTAGACCAATATTTACAACTTGTACCGGTTGGTGTACCCGGGGAGATGTATGTGGGGGGTGCAGGAGTAACAAAAGGTTATCTCAATCGTCCTGAATTAACAACAGAAAGGTTTATTCCTAGTCCTTTTGAAAATTCCAACAAATTGTATAAAACGGGAGACTTAGCGCGTTATTTACCTAAGGGAGAATTAGAATATTTAGGACGCATTGACAATCAAGTTAAGATTCGGGGTTTTCGGATTGAGTTGGGGGAAATCGAAGCATTATTAGCATCTCATCCCCAGATTTGGGAAACAGTAGTAATAGTGAGGGATGATACAACAGGAGATAAACGTCTTGTGGCATACATTGTGCCACAATCGGAAAAAACGATTACCATTAACGAAATACGGCAATTTCTGAAAGCTAAATTACCCAGTTACATGGTTCCTAATGCTTTCGTTATTTTAGATGCCTTACCCCTTACTGCTAATGGTAAAATAGACCGTCGTGCTTTACCCCCATCAGAATCTAGTAGCGAACCATCAGAAAAATATGTTGCGCCGCGTAACCCGATTGAGGATATATTAGTAAATGTTTGGTCAGAAATTCTAAAAGTAGAGAAAGTGGGCATCAATGATAACTTCTTTGAACTGGGAGGACATTCCCTACTAGCCACTAAATTAGTAGCACAGATCCGCGATCGCCTGAAAATTGAGCTTCCCCTACGTCAGTTATTCAACACAGCAACCCTCGCTGAATTAGCCCAAGGGATTGAACAGTTAAAACAGCAAACACCGGATTCCCCTGTTCCCACCATTTTACCAAGAAAAAGAAAATGAATTTTGAAGAATTACCCCTATCTTATGCCCAACAGCGTTTATGGTTCCTAGATCAATTAGAACCCAACAGTTCTTTCTATAACGTTCCTCTTGCCTTGCATTTAGCGGGGGATCTTCAGGCAGATATCCTCGAAAAAAGTTTACAAAAAATTATTCAACGTCATGAAGCCCTCCGCACCAATTTCACGACTATTGAAGGAAATCCTGTACAAATAATCAAACCAGAAAGCAATTGGAAATTAACGCTTGTCAATGGGAAAGACAGCCCAAAATATCGAGAAGAGCAGGAAATAAAAAAATGGCTAGAAATTCACAGCCATCAACCCTTTGATTTAGCCAATGACTCCCTAATTAGAGCCACCCTACTCAAGTTATCAGACACAGAATATTTCTTGCTGATTTGTCTGCACCATATTGTCTCTGATGGTTGGTCAATGGGGGTATTTATTGAGGAATTGACAACCCTTTATAATGCCTATACTAAAGGTTTAGAGCCTCTTTTACCAGAGTTACCGATCCAGTATGCCGACTTTGCAATTTGGCAGAGGGAGTATTTACAGGGAGAAATCCGACAAAATCAGTTAAATTACTGGCAAAAACAGTTAGCAGCAGCACCCGCCTTATTACATCTACCGACAGATCGTCCAAGGCCTCCGGAACAACGTTTTGAGGGAGATCGGATCAATGGTATTCTTTCCCCAGAACTTAGTCAGGGGTTAAATAGGCTGAGTCGTGAACAAGGTGTCACCTTATTTATGACCCTCCTGACCGCATTTAAGGTACTACTCTATCGCTATACGGGACAAACAGATATTTTGGTTGGTACTCCCATCGCCAACCGTACTCGTAGTGAACTGAATGGGTTGATCGGCTTTTTTGTCAATACCTTAGTCTTAAGAACAGATTTAGCAGGAAATCCCAGTTTTACCGAGTTATTAAAACAGGTACGAGAGACAGCAACGGATGCTTACGACCATCAAGATTTACCTTTTGAGATGTTAGTAGAGGCCATACAACCTGAAAGAAATATGAGTTATACTCCTTTATTTCAGGTAATGTTTGGCCTAGATACTCAAGTTCTCAATCAAATAGATTTAGAGGGAATAAAAGCTACTATTCAGCCTTTAGAATCTAAGACGGCTAAGTTTGATTTAAGTTTATCTATACAGGTAAAAGAAGCTGGATTAACTGCAATTTGGGAATATAATACAGATTTATTTAATCAAAGCACAATTGAGCAACTATCAGGGCATTTTGTTAACCTATTAACCGGGATTATTGCTAATCCAGAACAAGTAATTAGTCAATTACCATTACTAACAGAAAGTGAGAGTAATCAGTTATTATTTACTTGGAATCAGACTGAAATTGACTACAAAAATGATTTGTGTCTGCATCAGTTGTTTGAACAACAAGTAAAACAGAATCCACAAGCGATCGCAGTTAAATTAGAAAATGAATTTTTTACCTATCAAGAATTAAATAATCGTGCTAATCAATTGGCACATTACCTACAATCTTTGGGAGTAAAAGCTGATAGTTTAGTCGGGATTTTTGTTGAACGTTCCCTAGATATGATCATCGGAATCCTGGGAATAATTAAAGCTGGGGGAGCATATATTCCTTTAGATATTGATTATCCCCCAGAGCGAATTGCCTATCTTCTTGAAGATACTCAACTTAGTATTCTCTTGACCCAATCTAAATTTGTTGAGCAACTTCCCCAATTTCCACCGAACACTATCTGTTTAGATCAAGACTGGTCAATAATCGCCAAACAGAGTACAGTTAAACCTTTGGTAGCAGTTGAGCAGCACAATTTAGCCTATATTATCTACACCTCTGGCTCCACAGGTCAACCCAAAGGGGTAATGATTGAACATCGCTCAGTAGTCAACTATATCCTGACTCTTATTCGAGAGTATGGTATTACAGCAGATGATCGAATTCTACAATTTTCTTCTATCTGCTTTGATGTTTCCGTTGAAGAAATCTTTGTTAGTTTGTTATCGGGTGCGACCTTGGTATTGCGAACAGAAGATATGTTGCGCTCTAGTGAGGATTTTTGGCAATGTTGTCAAAAATGGCAATTAACAGTTTTGAGTCTTCCTACTGCCTATTGGCATCAATTAGCCTCTGAATTAACCCCTGATACCCTGCCAATTCTCTCAAAGATTAAAGTAATTTTCATTGGCGGGGAAGCCATTCAACCGGCAAAAGTACAGCAATGGCAAACAATTACGGGTCAATATTCCCCTCTTCCTCGACTATTCAATGGTTACGGACCAACAGAAGCAACCATTGCGGCGACTTTCTCCGAATTTACTTCACCAACTATAACCAATGTTCCCATTGGGCGACCCCTCAGTAATACTCAGGTTTATATTCTTGATGCTTTCTTACAACCTGTTCCTGTGGGGGTAGCCGGAGAATTACATATTGGCGGTGTCGGGTTAGCTAGGGGTTATTTTAATCGTCCCGAATTAACTCAAGAGAAATTTATTTATTTAGAGAATGGGGGACAGTTACAAGGGGAACGTCTATATAAAACTGGGGATTTATGTCGGTATTTACCCGATGGTAATATTGAGTATTTAGGACGGATTGACAATCAAGTAAAAATTCGCGGTTTCCGCATTGAATTGGGGGAAATTGAAACTGTTCTTAGTCAGCACAGTGCGGTAAAAACGGCTGTTGTTATTGCCTGGGAAGATGAGACAAATCAGAAACGTTTAGTCGCCTATATTATTCCCCAAGTAGAGATTATTTCCCCCCAAAAAGAGGAAAATTCGCTTAATGTTACTGAACTGCGGCAATTCCTGAAAGCTAAGTTACCAGAGTATATGATTCCTAGTGCTTTTGTTATTTTGGAATCCCTACCCTTAACGCCTAATGGTAAGACTGATTACCGTGCTTTACCGACTCCCGAATTCCAAAGCCAAGAGCAGTATATCGCGCCGCGTAACCCGATTGAGGAGATATTATCCTCGATTTGGGCAAAAGTGTTAAAAGTTGCACAGGTGGGGATTCACGACAACTTCTTTGAGTTGGGTGGACATTCATTATTAGCAACTCAACTAATTTCGCGCATCCGTGAGGCTTTTCAGGTAGAAATGCCCTTACGGGAGTTATTTGTTGCACAGACAATCGCCGAATTAGCACAGGTAATAAAACGTATTTCGCAGCAAGAACAAATTACTGAACTGCCGATTTTACCCAGGGACAAAGCAGCAGAATTACCCTTATCTTTTGCTCAGACTCGTCTTTGGTTTTTGGCTGAATTTGAGTCGAATAGTTCTTTTTATAATATCCCCCTAGCCTTGCGTTTAGAGGGAACTTTAAACTCACAAATCTTAATCCAGAGTTTAGAAGAAATTTGCGATCGCCACGAAGCTTTACGCACCAACTTTATTACCGTTGATGGTATCGCTACCCAGATTATACAAACACGAACCTGGACAGTTACGGTAGTTGATTTACAGCATTTATCTAGCAGTGAAAAAGTAATTGCCTCCCAAGAGTTAACACAAAACCAAGCGATTCAACCCTTTGACTTAGCAAGTGAACCCTTAATCAGAATCACTTTAGTGGTGTTATCTGAAACGGAACACCTCTTATTAGTCTGTATGCACCACATTGTCAGTGATGGCTGGTCAATGGGAGTATTTCTTCAGGAACTAACCGCCCTCTATAATGCCTATATTCAGGGTTTATCTTCGCCTCTAAATACCCTATCTATCCAGTATGGAGATTTTACCCTTTGGCAAAGACAATGGCTGCAGGGAGAGGTATTGCAACAGCAACTAGACTACTGGCAAAAACAGTTAGCAGACGCACCGGCCCTTCTATCTTTACCAACAGATAGACCTCGACCCAATCAACAAAGTTTTGCTGGGGGACATCTACCTTTTAGCCTTTCCCTAGAATTAACCGAAAAACTGACCCAATTAACCCAGGAACAGGGTGTCACCTTATTTATGACCCTGCTAACAGCTTATGCTGTCTTACTTTACCGTTATACAGAACAGGAAGACATCTTAATTGGTACTCCCATTGCTAACCGTAATCGCAGGGAAATTGAAGGTTTAATCGGCTTTTTTGTCAATACTTTGGTCTTGCGAATTGACTTGTCAGGTAAACCCAATTTTAATCAGTTATTGGGTCGAGTGCGGGAAATGGCAATGGATGCCTATGCTCATCAGGATTTGCCTTTTGAAATGTTAGTAGAAGTCCTACAACCTGAACGAGATTTAAGTCATGCGCCTTTATTTCAAGTGGATTTTCTGCTGCAAAATAGTCCTCCGTCTCCCTTAGAACTAACAGGATTAACTGCCACTCCCCTCACCACAGAAAATGACACCGCCAAATTTGATCTAACCCTGGCTATGGAGAATACCGGTGCAGGATTACAAGGGGTATGGGAATATAATACCGATTTATTTGATCGCAGTACCATTGAGCGATTAACAGGAAATTTCATCACCTTACTAGAAGCATTGGTTGTTAATCCACAACAGCAAATTTTCCAACTACCACTATTAACTGAAGTAGAGGCAAAAGAATTATTACAAGACTGGAATGCCACCGAAAAAGAATATCCTTTCCATCAGTGTGTTCATCATTTATTTGAAGAACAAGCAGCCAGAACACCGGATGCAGTAGCAGTGGTATTTGAAGGTCAAGAATTAACCTATCAAGAATTAAATATTCAGGCAAATCAATTAGCTCATTATTTACAATCTTTGGGAGTAAATTCAGAAGTTTTAGTTGGCATTTATCTAGAGCGGTCGCTGTTAGTTATTGTCGGATTATTGGCAGTTCTCAAAGCTGGAGGAGCCTATCTACCTTTAGACCCAGATTATCCCAAGCAACGGTTGACTTACATGGCAGAAGATGCCCAAATTTCTCTACTGCTAACTCAAGAAAGTTTACTCGATTCTTTGCCCGTAGAAGATGTGGGGGTAATTGTCTTAGATAAATTAGCGGAGATATTGACAGTTCAAAGTCCAGAAAATCCCCTCAGTGAAGTGGTTTCAGAAAATCTACTATGCCTATTATATACATCTGGTTCAACGGGTAAACCTAAAGGAGTGATGTTAACTCACGCAGCCTTAGTTAATCATAGTTGGGGCATTAGTGAAGTATTCGGTTTAACAGAATCTGATCGCGTTTTACAGTTTGCTTCCTTTGGTTTTGATGTCGCTGCGGAAGAAATTTTTCCCACCTGGTTAAAAGGTGGCACAGTGGTTTTAAGACCAGGGCAAATGTTTGCAACTTTGACTGATTTTGCCAATTTTATCGAACAAGAAAGGCTCACCGTTTTAAATATTACCCCCGCCTATTGGCATGAATGGGCGCTCGCCGTTTCCCAATCATTAGCTACTGTACCATCCAGTCTGCGGGTTGTCGCTGTGGGAGGGGATGCAGTGTTACCAGAAACCGTCAATATTTGGCGACAAATGGTCGGAAAACGGGTTCAATGTATCAACGTCTATGGACCCACAGAAGCGTCTGTAACCGCCATAGTTCATGACTTGCTAGATTATCAGTCAGAGAAAATCAATTCGGTGCTGATTGGTCGTCCCATTGCTAACACAAAAGCATATATCCTGGATCAAAATCTGCAACCTGTACCCATTGGAGTTAAGGGAGAATTGCATTTATGCGGTGTTCGTTTAGCGCGGGGTTATCTGAATCGTCCCGAATTAACTGCTGAAAAATTTATTAACAATCCCTTTGCTAATGCAGCTTTCAATCGGTTGTATAAAACGGGAGATTTAGCGCGTTATTTACCCGATGGTAATATTGAATGTTTTGGCCGGATTGACAATCAGGTTAAAATTCGCGGATTCCGTATTGAGTTAGGAGAAATTGAAGCGGTACTTAACCAAAATATTGATGTACAAACATCTTGTGTGATTATTCGCGAAGATACTCCGGGGGATAAATATTTAGTCGCCTACATAGTAGCTCATTACGAACGGATACCGATGATTAGTGAACTGCGTCAGTTTCTGTCCAGTAAATTGCCTCTATATATGGTTCCTCAAGCTTTTGTTTTTCTGGAATCTTTACCCCTTACTACTAATCGTAAGGTAGATCGTCGCGCTTTACCCGCACCAGATAAGATAGGGAATCGCCGGGATCAATATGTAGCACCACGCAATGGAATTGAAGAGATGTTGGTGCAAATTTGGACAGAAATACTCAAAGTAGAGCAAGTGGGAATTTATGATAATTTCTTTGAAATTGGCGGCCATTCTCTCCTCGCAACTCAATTAGTCTCGCGGATTCGGAGTTTATTTAAAATAGAACTACCTTTGCGGAGTTTATTTGGTGCAGCTACGGTAGCCGAATTAGCGCATCTTATTGGACAACTACAGCAGCAAAATCTCACTCTAACATTACCCCCCATTTTACCGAGAACTAAGGATACAGAATTACCTCTATCTTTTGCTCAACAGCGTTTATGGTTTTTAGATCAATTGCAACCAAATAGCGCTTTATATAATATACCGATGGTGTTGCATTTCCGAGGCAACCTCAATCAAAAGGCCTTAGAACAAAGTTTACAAGAAATTTGCGATCGCCATGAAGTATTACGGACTAATTTTGTCACGATTGATGGACAACCGACTCAGGTTATTCAAACAACAAGGGAGACAATATCGGTCGTTGATTTACAAGATTTACCCATCCATGAACAAGCAGAAAAAACACAGCAATTAAAGCAAAAACAAGCGACTCAACCCTTTGATTTAGCCAAAGAATCCTTAATCAGAATCACTTTAGTGGTGCTATCTGAGACGGAACATCTCTTGTTAGTGTGTATGCACCACATTATTAGTGATGGTTGGTCAATCGAAGTGTTGATTCACGAATTGACCAGCTTATATAATGCTTATGTGCAGAATCAACCCGCAAATTTAGCTCCCTTACCGATTCAGTATGGAGATTTTGCACTCTGGCAAAAACAATGGTTACAAGGGGATGTCCTGCAAAGTCAATTAAATTACTGGCAAAATCAACTAACAGCTGCACCCCCTTTATTATCTCTTCCCACAGACCATCCTCGACCTGCGGTGCAAAGCTTTGTCGGTACTCAGCAAGAATTTTCCCTTTCCCCCAAACTTAGCCAAGCTTTGACTGAATTGAGTCACCAACAAGGGGTGACATTATTTATGACGCTGTTGGCTGCTTTTGATGCTTTACTGTATCGTTATACAGGTTCCGGTGATATTTTAGTAGGAACTCCCATTGCTAACCGTAATCGCAGCGAAATTGAGGGTTTAATCGGCTTCTTTGTGAATACTTTAGTGATGCGGACGGATTTATCAGATAATCCGAGTTTTAGTCAGTTATTAACCCGTGTTCGGGAAGTGACCATGGATGCTTACGCGCATCAAGACTTACCCTTTGAAATGTTAGTCGAAGCGTTGCAACCGGAACGGGATTTGAGCCATACTCCCCTATTTCAAGTCGCTTTTGTACTGCAAAATACACCCAAGTCTGAGATTGCAATGACGGGATTAACGGTGACAGATTTGCCACCGGAAAATACCACAGCTAAATTTGATTTAACCTTAGCCATGGTTAACATGGATGATGGCTTAAAAGGTGTCTGGGAATATAATACTGATTTGTTTGACAGTAGCACTATTGAACGACTATCATGGCATTTTATTAACTTATTAGAGGGGATTGTAGCCAATCCTCAAGAGCGGATTTCCCAATTACCCTTATTGACAGAAAGCGAAACTAATCAGTTATTAATTGAGTGGAACAATACTCAAGTTGACTATCCTGAGTATAAGTGTATTCATCAATTATTTGAGGAACAGGTAAAAAGGACTCCCGATGCAATTGCCGTAGTCTTTGACAACCAACAATTAACCTACAATGAGTTAAATTGTCGTGCTAATCAATTAGCCCATTATTTGCAAAAATTAGGAGTAAAACCTAAGGAATTAGTGGGGATTTGTCTAGAACGTTCTTTAGAGATGATTGTGGGATTATTAGCTATTCTTAAAGTCGGTGGAGCTTATGTTCCGATTGACCCCGATTATCCCCAAGAACGCATTAGCTTTATGCTCCAAGATACCCAGGTTAAAATACTGTTAACCTGCGAATCTTTAGAGACTTCCTTGCCAAATCATCAGGCTATTGTTGTCTGTTTAGATAAAGATTGGCAACAAATTAATCAAGCAAGTCAGGAGAATCTTAACAGCACAGTTTCTGCGGATAATTTAGCCTACGTCATTTATACTTCTGGTTCTACAGGAATACCCAAGGGTGTTATCGTCACTCATCAGGCAGTTAATCGACTGGTATTAAATACCAACTACATCCAGTTTACTCCTGATGACCGCGTTGTGCAAGCGTCTAATATTGCTTTTGATGCCGCTACTTTTGAAATTTGGGGGGCTTTACTTAACGGTGCTAAGATTATTATTATCGCTAAATCAGTTTTGCTCTCACCCCAAGAATTGGCACTAAGCTTAAAGGAAAATCAGATTAGTGTCTTATTTTTAACCACAGCACTTTTTAATCAGTTAGCCAATTTAGTTCCCCAAGCTTTTAGTAACTTACGCTGCTTACTATTTGGGGGTGAAGCAGTTGAACCAAAATGGGTAGAAGAGGTACTAGAAAAAGGTGCGCCACAACGGTTGCTTCATGTCTATGGACCAACGGAAAATACAACGTTTTCTTGCTGGTATTTAGTGGAAAAAGTAGCTTCTACAGCGACAACTATTCCCATTGGCAAAGCGATTGCCAATACCCAAATCTATTTGCTGGATAAAAATCTGCAACCTGTCCCGATTGGTGTAGTAGGAGAATTACATATTGCTGGTGCAGGATTAGCCAAAGGTTATCTTAACCGTCCCGAATTAACCCAAGAAAAATTTATTGCTAACCCCTTTGACAAAACAGGAAAGAGTAAATTATATAAAACGGGAGACTTAGCGCGTTATTTACCTGATGGTAATATTGAATATGTAGGACGGATTGACAATCAAGTAAAAATTCGCGGCTTCCGTATTGAATTGGGAGAAATTGAGGCTGTACTTAGTCAAAATCAGGCGGTACAGTCTTCTTGTGTGATTGTTCGTGAAGATAATCTAGGGGATAAACGTCTAGTTGCTTACGTTGTACTGCAACCCGAAATCAACCTGACAATTAACGAAATACGGCAATTTTTGCGAGCAAAATTACCTGATTATATGGTCCCAACGGCTTTTGTTTTGCTTGATACTTTCCCCTTAACTCCTAATGGCAAAATCGACCGTCGTGCTTTACCTGTTCCCGATTTACAGAGCCAAGGTGAATATATCGCTCCCCGTAATCCCATTGAAGAAAAAATAGCGCAGATTTGGGCCGAGGTACTGAAATTAGAACGAGTCAGTATTGAGGATAATTTCTTTGAACTGGGGGGACATTCCCTCTTAGCTACCCAGGTTATCTCTCGGTGTCAGGAAGCTTTTGAAATTGCTTTACCCCTACGTTATCTGTTTGAATCCCCAACCATTGCTCAGTTAAGTGCGGTAATTTTAAAAGAACTGCAAACAGGTTTAGGGTTAAAGCTACCATCAATTGTACCCGTTAATCGAGAGGATGATATTCCCTTATCCTGGGCGCAAGAACGTCTCTGGTTTGTGAATCAATTAGAAGGAGAAAGTGGTGCTTATACTATTGATTTAACGATGCGTTTGCGCGGAAATCTCAATATTAAAGCCTTAGAAAAAGCTTTCCAAGCAATTATTCAACGCCATGAACCCCTACGGACTCAGTTTAAACTCAAAGATAATCAACCAATACAAGCGATCGCATCCAATGTCAACTTTACCTTACCCGTAGTACAAAGCCAGCCTCTGCAAGTAGAGCAACTGTTGATAGAAGCGGCCTCCGAACCCTTTGATTTAGCTAATGGTTCAGTATTACGAGTCAAATTATGGCAAGTCAAGACAGATGAATATGTCCTATTATTAGCCATTCATCATATCGCAGCCGATGGTTGGTCAGTAGGTGTTTTAATCGACGAATTATCAGCCTATTATCGAAGTTTCTGCACCGGGACAAAAGCAGATTTACCTGATTTATCAATACAGTATGCTGACTTTGCCGTGTGGCAGCGTCAATGGTTAACCAATGAAGTATTAGACCGTCAATTAAGCTACTGGAAGCAACAATTAACTGGGGTTCCCCTACTACACCAACTTCCCACAGACCGTCCCCGGCCAGCAATCCAAAGTTTTCGCGGTGGGACGGAGCGACTGCAACTAGATAGTCAACTAACGCAACAATTGAAAAAACTCAGTCAAGAGTCCGGTAGCACTCTCTTTATGACATTACTAGCGGGTTTTGCTGTGTTACTATCTCGTTATAGTCAACAAACAGATGTGGTAATTGGTTCACCAATTGCTAATCGTAACCGCACCGAAATTGAAGGGTTAATCGGCTTTTTTGTCAATACTTTAGTGTTAAGATTTGATTTATCTCAAGACCCGAACTTTGAGGATTTTCTCACGCAAGTCAGACAAACGACTCAAGACGCTTACGACCATCAAGATTTACCCTTCGAGATGTTAGTCGAAAAATTACAAATTGAGCGTCATTTAGATCGTAATCCTTTAACACAGATAGTTTTTGCCCTTCAGAATGCTCCTAGTTCTCCCTGGGATTTACCCGGACTAAACATTGAGGAGATACCATCGGGACTTGATTCAGTCAGGGTTGACCTAGAAGTTTACCTGTGGGATGCACCGGAAGGATTGGGCGGTTTTTGCTCTTATAACAGGGATTTATTTGCTGCTGAAACTATTGTCCGTATGATGAATCATTTTAAGAATTTATTAGCGGCAATTGTGGAAAATACCCAGCAATCAGTGGCCTTGCTTCCCTTATTAACTCCAGAGGAAAATTATCAACTATTAGAAGGGTGGAATGAGACAAAAGCTGATTACTCCTATAACAAGTGTATTCATCAATTGATCGAGGAACAAGCAGAGCGTACCCCTGATGCAGTAGCAGTAGTTTTTGAAAGTCAACAGTTGACGTATGCAGAATTAAATAGTCGGGCCAATCAACTAGCTCACTATTTACGCTCTTTAGGCGTAGAAACCGAGGTAATAGTCGGTTTATGTGTAGAGCGCTCTTTAGACATGATTGTGGCATTATTTGGCATCCTTAAAGCAGGTGGGGCCTATCTCCCCCTTGACCCCGAATATCCTCAAGAACGCCTACAATTTATGTTAGAGGATAGTCAAGTACCCTTATTACTAACCCAAAGTTCACTGATTGATAAACTCCCTAATCATCAAGCTAAAACTGTATTTTTAGCTGAAACTTGGGAAGAAATTAAACCAATGAACCGGGATAATTTGACAGGGAAAGTGACAGCTTCTAATTTAGCTAATGTGATTTATACTTCTGGTTCTACGGGTAAACCTAAAGGGGTGATGGTTGAACATCAGGGTTTGTGTAACCTTGCTCTAGCACAAATTGATACTTTTGCTGTGTCTTCTCAGAGTCGAGTGCTTCAATTTGCTTCTTTTAGTTTTGATGCCTGTATTTCAGAAGTTTTGATGGCTTTGGGAGCAGGCGCTACACTTTATTTGGCAAATAAAGACAATTTAATGCCCGGCCTACCCTTAATCAAGCAATTACGAGATAATAAGATTACTCATATTACTCTACCGCCATCAGCTTTAGCAGTGCTACCGTGGGACAATCTTTCCTCTCTGCAAACTATTATTGTTGCAGGGGAAGCCTGTTCTCCTGAATTGGTGAAAAAATGGTCACAAGGACGAAATTTCTTTAATGGTTATGGCCCAACGGAGGGAAGTGTTTGTGCAACGATAGCTAAATGTACGCCGGTTGATGAAAAAATAACTATTGGTCGGCCAATTCCTTATGTCCAAGTTTATATTTTAGATTCTCATTTACAACCGGTTCCTATTGGTGTACCCGGGGAATTACACATCGGAGGAGCAGGGGTAGCCAGAGGTTATTTGAATCGTCCAGAATTGACACAAGAGAAATTTATTCCTAGTCCTTTTGAGGAGCAGGGTCTGATCCCCCCAACCCCCCTTAATAAGGGGGGCAATCAATGGTCAAAATTATACAAAACAGGAGATTTAGCTCGTTATTTACCTGATGGAAGAATTGAATATCTGGGACGAATTGACAATCAGGTTAAAGTAAGGGGTTTCCGTCTCGAATTAGGGGAAATTGAAGCAGTTTTGAGCCAACATCCCCTAGTACAAGAAGCGGTTGTGATAGCTCGCGCTGATCAGACAAGTGATCATGATCATGACCAGCTTAATACTAATTTAGTAGCCTACTTAGTTCCGGCTCTCAAGGATCAAGTATTGCCTGAACAGCTTGCTCAATGGCAGAGTGAATATGTTAGTGATTGGCAAAAAATTTACGAAGAATCCTACAGTAAACCCCAACCTCAAACCGAGGACCCCACTTTTAATATTAGTGGTTGGAATAGTAGTTATACTGGACAAGCTATTCCGGCAGCAGAAATGCAGGAATGGGTTGATCAGACGGTGAGCCGAATTTTAGGAAATCAACCACCGCAACGAGTATTAGAAATTGGTTGCGGAAGTGGATTATTGCTATTCCGTGTGGCGAAACATTGTCAGGAATATTGGGGAGCCGATTATTCCTCTGCTACCATTAATAACCTAGAACATTTATGTAGCACAATTGAGGGTTTAGAGGGCAAAGTAAAATTATTACACCGAACAGCCGATGATTTTACCGGTATTCCCCAAGCTACTTTTGATCGAGTAGTAATTAACTCTGTTGTTCAGTATTTCCCTAGTGTCGATTATCTATTACAAGTTATCGCAGGAGCAGTCAAGACGATTGCGGATCAGGGTCAAATTTTCTTAGGTGATATCCGTAGTTTGCCCTTACTAGAGCCTTACCACGCCGCGGTACAGTTAGCTCGCGCTGAAGCTAATAAACCCCTTGAACAATGGCAAAAACAGGTGAATCAAAGTGTAGCTACCGAAGAAGAATTGCTAATTGAACCTCAGTTCTTTATCGCTCTTAAACAACGTTTTCCGCGAATTTCTTGGGTAGAAATTGCACCGAAACGGGGTCAGGCTCAAAATGAGTTAACCCAATTCCGCTATGATGTTACTTTACATCTGGATACTGATGTTCAAAAAACGACAATTCCTTGGCTAAATTGGCAACGAGATCGGTTTTCTTTAGGGCAACTACAAGATAAACTGAAACTGGAACAACCAGAATATTTAGGTATCAGGGATGTGCCAAATCAACGATTACAAAAGGCGCTACAAATTTTAGACTGTTTAGAAAATCCTCCTGGGGTAACAACGGTGGGAGAATTGCGGCAATTGTTAGGAAAAAATACCGGGATAGGGATTAATCCTGAGCAAATGTGGCAACTGGGAGAACAGTTAGGTTACACTGTTCATCTCAGTTGGTGGGAAGGTAGTCAAGATGGTTCTTTCGATGTAGTTTTCTGTCGCCAGAATGCCATCTTAGAACCGATAATAAGTAAAGTTGATCAACAACCATACCCCAATTTTTGGGATGATGGGACGATTATTCCCAAATCCTGGACTGATTATACGAATAATCCCCTATACGGTAAATTAGTCCAGAAGTTGGTGCCACAGGTGCGGGAATTTGTCCAACAAAAGCTACCTAGTTATATGGTTCCCCAGGCTTTTGTTTTGCTTAATACCCTACCTTTGACTCCTAATGGTAAAGTAGATCGGCGAGCTTTGCCTACACCCGATACAGCTACGCGCAATTTGGCTACGGGATTTCTAGCACCTCGTACCCCGATTGAAACTCAAATGTCTCAAATTTGGAGTGAAGTTTTGGGAGTCGAACGTATTGGAATTAAGGATAATTTCTTTGAATTGGGAGGACATTCCTTGTTAGCAACTCAGGTTATCTCTCGTTCCCGCGATCTTTTCTCGGTGGAATTGTCTTTACAAAATCTGCTGGAATACCCAACTATCGCTAATTTAGCCGAAATCATTGAAGTTCTTAGCGTTGCACCGGGAGAAACATCTATGACTGAAACCTTAGAAGATTATGAGGAAGGAGAACTATGAAAACAGTTGAATTTTTAGCTTATCTCAACAGTTTACAAATTAATCTATGGGTTGAAAATGATAAACTACGCTATCGTTCACCCCAAGGAGTAATGACCCCAGAATTATTGGGAAAGTTAAAAGAGCGGAAAGAGCAATTAATTGCTTTATTGCGCCAAAAAGCTGAGGATTTAAGTGAAGCAGAAGTTTATGATGTCGTCATTTGTGGCGGTGGATTAGCTGGTTTAACCTTAGCAAGACAGTTAAAACTGCAAAAGCCGAATATTTCTGTCATTGTTCTCGATAAAATAGCTCGTCCTTTACCAGAAGCCAGTTTTAAAGTGGGAGAGTCAACAGTTGAAGTGGGTGCTTTCTATTTAGCCAATACGCTTCAATTAACAGATTACCTTGAAAAGCAACATTTAGTTAAACTAGGATTGCGATATTTCTTTAACAATAGTGCTACTCATTTTCAAGATAGACCCGAACTAGGTTTATCAGAGTTTCATCTTCCTAATTCCTATCAAATTGATCGGGGTAAATTAGAGAATGATTTACGCGCCTTTAATCTCGAAGCAGGAGTAGAATTACGCGAAAATTGTTCAGTTAATGAGATTGAACTCGCCGTTGGGTTACAGCAACATCATAAAGTTGTTTATACTCAAGAAAAAGGAAATCATAAAAAAACTAAACTCATTCAAGCTAGATGGGTGGTTGATGCAATGAGTCGCCGTCGTTTTCTGCAAAAAAAATTAGGCTTAGATAAACCTAATAATGCTCAATTTGGTGCTGTTTGGTTTCGGATTGAGGGTCGCTTTGATATCAGCGATTTTGTCCCTAGTAGTGAAGAAAAATGGCATAATCGTGTTCCCAATAAAAACCGTTACTATTCTACCAATCATTTATGCGGTGAAGGTTACTGGGTTTGGACAATTCCTCTATCCACAGGTCATACCAGTATTGGTATTGTCGCTCGCCAAGATATTCATCCTTTAAAGAATTATTATAACTACGAACTGGCTTACCAATGGTTACAGAAAAATGAGCCGACTTTGGCTTTTCACTTAGCCGATAAAAAACCGGAAGACTTTAGGAAAATGCCCAAATATAGCTACTCATCTAAACAAGTATTTTCCTACAATCGTTGGGCTTGTGTCGGTGAAGCAGGGACATTTCCCGATCCTTTTTATTCTCCAGGTACCGATAATATTGGCTTTGGTAATTCCTTAACAACTCAGTTGATTACCCTTGATCTAGAAGGTAAACTGACGCAGGAAAAAGTCAAAGATGCAAATTGCTTTTATCTAAGCTATAGCGATGGAGTAACCTTGAATATTCAAAACGCCTACAATTGTCTGGGTAATGGCATGGTGATGGCAACAAAATTTATCTGGGATACGTTGTCAGGCTGGACATTTAGTGGTTTGATGATGTTTAATTCTATCTACCTTGACCAAGAATTTAGAACGAAAGTTCAACAGATCAATAGCAAATTTTTCCCCCTTTCCTATCGAATGCAGCAGTTATTTAAGGATTGGGCGAATCAATCTTTACATCGGGTTAATTTTGAATTTATTGACTATTTAGCAATTCCTTTTGTCGAGGAACTGCGATCACGAAATTTAAGATACAACCAAACCGAGTCAGAAATCATTGAAAACTATCTCAGTAGCTTAAAATTGTTAGAGGAGGTAGCTCAAGTTATGTTTCACCTAGCTCTAGAAGATACTATGCCAGAAATGTTACCAAAAGTTAGCTCTAATTCTTGGTTAAATGCCTGGGCAATTAGTCTAAATGCTAGTAAATGGGAATCTGATGGACTTTTTGCTCCTAAGAGTGAACCTCGTAATTTAGACCTAATTAAACAACAACTTTGGGAGGCAATTGGTAAGTGAAAGTAGGAGAATTTTTAGCCTATTTAAAGGGTTTAGACATTAAACTATGGCTGGAAGGCGAAAAACTTCGTTTTCAGGCTCCCAAAGGGGTTATGACCCCAGAAATTAAAGAAGAAATCGCTGCCCAAAAAACTGAAATTTTGGACTTTTTAAAGGCGGCAAAAATCCCAACTAATACTGTTGATTTAGAGATTATTCCCGGGTCACGGGATCAGGATTTACCCCTCTCTTTTGCTCAACAACGACTCTGGTTTCTGCAGCAACTTTCTCCCGATAGTCATTCCTATAATCTGTTGGAAGCTTTGCGGTTAGAAGGAAACCTCAATCTATTAGCTTTAGAACAAAGTCTCAGTGAACTGATTCGCCGTCACGAAATTTTAAGAACCACTTTTCCCATGGTAGAAGGGCAACCCATTCAGCGCATTGCTCCCCCTTCACCCGTCAGTTTACCCCTGGAAGATTTACAAGGTTTATCAAAGAATGAACAGACAGAACATCTGCAAGAAATAGCGATTGCTTTCTCCTTAAAACCCTTTAATCTAGCCAAGGAATCATTAGTCCAATTTAAGTTAATTAAACTGGGTTCTCAAGAGTATGTATTGCTGTTGAAGATGCACCATATTATTTACGATGGTTGGTCTTTGAGCATCTTCTTTGATGAATTATCTCAACTTTATGCGGCCTTTGTCCAGGGGTTGCCTTCCCCTCTCGCTAAATTATCGATTCAATACGCCGATTTTGCCGTATGGCAACGTCAATGGCTCACCGGTGAAGTCCTGGAACGTCAACTTAATTACTGGCAAAAACAGTTACAAGATGCACCTACTATTTTAGAATTGCCGACGGATTATCCCCGTCCCCCAATTCCTAGTTTCCGGGGTGATGGGCAGGTTTTTCGACTGAATCAAGACTTAACGCAACGCCTCAAACGGTTAAGTCAGGAGTCAGGAGCAACACTATTTATGACTTTACTGGCGGCTTTTTTTGTCCTAATTTCTCGTTATAGTGGTCAATTAGATGTTTTGGTGGGTTCTCCCATCGCTAATCGTAATAGTTCGGCAATTGAGAAATTAATGGGCTTTTTTGCCAATACTTTGGCTTTAAGGGGTGATATGTCGGGAAATCCGAGTTTTCTGGAGTTATTAGAACGAGTAAAGCAAACGACTTTATCAGCTTATGCCCATCAAGATTTGCCTTTTGAAATGTTAGTAGAAAAATTACAATTAAACCGAGATTTAAGTCATAATCCTTTGATACAGGTAATGTTCTCACTGCAAAATACTCCCCAATCTGAGGCAAGTTTATCTGGCTTAAAGATGGAGAGTTTGCCTTTATCTGTTGAGCTTAAAGCGCGATTTGATTTAGAGGTTAATTTTTGGGAGGTTGCTGATAGGTTAGAGGCGGTTTGGTGTTATAGTACGGATTTGTTTGCCGCTCGCACTATTAAGCAAATGGGGCAACATTTTCAGAATCTCTTAACTGCGATCGCAGATAATCCCAAAACGGGAATTTTTGAGTTACCGATGTTAAGTGATGAAGAACGTTATCAATTGTTATCATTGTGGAACGAAACTCAAACAGATTATCCCAATAACAAATGTATTCATAAGTTATTTGAAGAACAAGTAGAACGGACTCCTAATAATATAGCAGTGGTCTTTGACCATGAATCCTTAACCTATTCAGAATTAAATAATCGAGCTAATCAATTAGCTCATTACCTGCAAAAATTAGGCGTAAAACCTAAGGAATTAGTGGGGATTTGTCTAGAACGTTCTTTAGAGATGATTGTGGGATTATTAGCTATTCTTAAAGTCGGTGGTGCTTATGTTCCGATTGACCCCGATTATCCCAAGGAACGCATTAGCTTTATGCTCCAAGATACCCAAGTTAAAATAATATTAACCTGCGAATCTTTACAGACTTCCTTGCCAAATCATCAGGCTATTGTTGTCTGTTTAGACAAAGATTGGCAACAAATTAATCAAGCAAGTCAGGAGAATCTTAACAGCGCGGTTTCTGCGGATAATTTAGCCTACGTCATTTATACTTCTGGTTCTACAGGTAAACCTAAAGGTGTTGAGGTTATTCATCGTAGCGTTAATCGTCTTTTGTTGGGCGTAAATTACGCACATCTAGATGCAACACAAAGATTTTTACAAATGGCTCCCATTGCTTTTGACGCTTCTACCTTTGAGATTTGGGGTGCTTTATTACATGGTGCGAGATGTGTGATTTTTACGGAAGATATTCCTACCGCTACAAGTTTAAGAAATGCAATAGACAAACATGGCATTACTATTTTATGGCTAACGGCTGCTTTGTTCAATACGATTATTGACAATAATTCCCAAGCTTTATCAGGAATTAAACAGCTACTAATTGGTGGAGAAGCACTTTCGGCTGCTCATGTTCATAAAGCACTGGAAACTTTGCCATTGACGCAAATTATTAATGGATATGGACCAACAGAAAGTACAACTTTTACCTGTTGCTATCCTATTCCTACACAACTAGAGGCAACAATAAAGTCAATTCCCATTGGTTGTCCAATCTCCAACACACAGGTTTACATTTTAGATAACTATCTCCAACCTGTCCCGATTGGTGTAGTCGGAGAATTACATATTGCTGGTGCAGGATTAGCCAAAGGTTATCTTAACCGTCCCGAATTAACCCAAGAAAAATTTATCCCTAATCCTTTAAGTAATTACCCAGATTCTCGTCTCTATAAAACAGGAGATTTAGCGCGTTATTTACCCGATGGTAATATTGAATATGTAGGACGGATTGACAATCAAGTAAAAATTCGCGGCTTCCGCATTGAATTGGGAGAAATTGAGGCGGTACTTAGTCACAATGAGATGGTACAGTCTTCTTGTGTGATTGTTCGTGAAGATAATCCGGGGGAAAAACAGTTAGTTGCCTATATTGTGCCTAAGCTAGGAGTAAAGCTAACAAGTGACGATTTGCGTCAATTTCTTAGCCATAAATTGCCTGGTTACATGGTTCCGAGTGCCTTTGTGCTGCTGGAGTTTTTGCCTTTAACAGCTAACGGAAAAATTGATCGTCGTGGGTTAAAAGCTCCTAGTAATACCAGTGATTCAGACAGATTTATTGAAGCGCGTAATCAGTTAGAATTAAACCTCGTGCAAATCTGGTCAAAAGTGCTAAAGATTGACAAAATTAGCGTGCAGGATAACTTTTTTGACCTCGGTGGTCATTCCCTTTTAGCTCCTTATTTAATCACCCAAATTAAAGAACAGTTAGGCAAGGAAATTGCCGTAACCACACTGTTTCAAAACCCAACTATTGAACAGTTAGCGACCATTATCCAAACCGATTCAGATTCCTCTAACCAGTCTTGTTTGGTTCCCATTCAACCCCAGGGTTCAAAGCCACCTTTCTTCTGTGTTCCAGGCGCCGGGGGACGACCATTTTATTTTTACCATTTAGGACGTTATTTAGGAAAAGATCAACCTTTCTATAGTTTTGAAAATGATCTCTATCAACAGTTTGGAGAAATCACTCGTATTGAGGATATAGCCAGTATTTACCTTAAAGCCATGCAGGATTTACAACCCCAAGGACCCTACTTTTTGGGAGGACATTCCTACGGTGGTAATGTGGCTTTTGAAATCGCTCAACAGTTGGTTAATCAGGGTCAACAAGTGGCATTACTAGCAATCATTGATTCTTCAGCACCCACTTATAAAGACAAACAAATTTTGCTTGATTATATTAATTGGGATCATGTGCGATGGTTAGCTGAAGTCAGCAAAGGTATCGAAGTTTATTTAGATAAAACCATCGATATTTCCCATGAAACTCTTCAACTCTTAACAGTGGAGGAACAATTAAAATACGCCTTAAACTTTTTTAAACTGGCTAATATGCTTCCTCCCAATGCGGAAACTAGGCAGCTTGAAAAAATTGTCCAAGCCTATAAAACTAGCTGTTTATGTCTGATTGATTATCTCCCTAAACAGATTTATCCTGGTAAAATTACGATTATACGGGCCAGTGAGGAATTATCTGATGATCCAAATAAAGATTTAATAGCTGGAGATTGCGAGGATTCCTCTTTAGGCTGGAGTGAATTTTCTACAGAGCCAGTTGAGATTCATTTCGTCCTAGGAAATCATGTCTCGATTATGGTGGAACCCCATGTCCAGATTTTAGCCGAAGAGTTAAAAGTTTGCCTTGAGATGTGATACCAAACCCGTTTTTAAGACTATGATTAACTCCCAATCCAACTTGAAAAACCCAGTTAAGTACCTAAGCAAAATTAGTTACACATTTCGATAAAGCTTTTGCCTTTTGCCTCTTGCATGAGTGCCTATCTTCACTAGGAAATTTATTTTGCAAGACTACTTATCAATTGTTTCTCCCCAATCTCCTCTATCTTTTAAACAGGATTTAATCTAAGAACTGACGATTTTCTACAAGTTGTGTGAACGGTAAGACTAATGTAGAATGCTGCAAGGCATCTGATTGCTAGACAGCCGATTTGTATTCTTTTGCCTTACCATGGATTTTATATGACTGAAATCCCGACCAACCAATCCAACTTAGTGATTTTAGGAGTCTCATCAATGACGGAAACTACTGAAACGGCCATTCCCAATGATTTTCTCGGAATTAATCCCACAGAAATCAACAAAAAACTTGTCTCCTGGGGAATTTCTCTAGATGAAGTTGTTCAAAAACTTGCTTCTCTGGGACTCCCCGGCATTATTTTCATTATTGCTATTGCCGCATCCAGCACTACTGCCTATCCTGCAATTTACGCACTTTTAGGGTTAGGCGGTCCGCTGGGACTAATTGGTGGACTTGGGGTCTTAGGCATCTCTACCATTATTGGCGACATTGTGACAGGTTATGGCATTGAGGCACTGCTTAAAACGGTCTATCTCAAACGTCGTGAAACAGAAACTCAAGAATATCTCATCAATGAGGTGGAAGGTTTACCAATTTCTCAAGTTCTAAAACTTAACCTGAAAAAGGCTATTGAAGTCGAAATTACTGCCGAAGAACCCGTTGCTCCCAAAGAAGTCGAAATTGCTGAAGAGTAGTTTTAACTTAACTAAGCACTTTCTCCCTCCTCTACCCGGCTGTCTCCACCAGCCAATTGACTTGTTTAGCAAACCCTAAATACAACAAAAAACCGCCATAAATCTTACTCCTGCTTGACTTATGGCGGTGGTTTATTTCTGTCTGAATTACTGAAAGCAATCTTGAAATTAATTAACTATCTTCCCAGTCAGAAGGCCATTTCCAAGTCCAAACGGGAGCGGGTTCAGAATCGGGGGGGGAATCGGGGGTCGGAGCCTCGTCTTGGTCCGCCGATAAAAAACGAGCAAAGAAGGGGATTGCTTTACTTTGTTCGCTATTAGGATAATTCATGGTCATTCCTAGTTTTGAGTGGCAGCTTTTTCAAGATAGCTGCGATTACCCTGTGATAGTAACATATATTGCCGTCTTACTCAAGTCAAATACTCACCTTACCCGCACTTTCATGGGTGACACTTATAGCGGTATTCAGAGTCATGAGGTGCGACGATTTTCTTCCCTGTCCCCCGCTCCCCATTCCTAATTCAAAAGCGATAACTTCTGTCCCTCACCAGATATGATAATATAGATTGATGGTTATAGGTTAATTGATAAAAACTTTTTTTACCATTAAATTGGGCTGTTAGTTGAACCTCTAAGGGAAATTTATCGGTATCTAAGCAAAAAGCTGTGGCTCCTTTTTTTCTATCGCCTCAGCCACGCGGTCAATATCTAGTGCCTTAACAGGAGTTTGGCAAGCATTGCTATAACCCACTTCTCACTTCCCACTTCCCGCTCTACTAAGCCAAATCGTGTTAAACTAATGTAGTTTTTTGCCGAAAGAGTTAAGTGAGTTTAAAAATGGATAAAAATGAATGGATTGCTAGATTCGATGATTTAATTTGTAGTCCTTCGATTCGAGAGTTTTATGGTGAAAGAGAGTTTTTTAATGTCGGTTATTGGCTCTCCCATACCCAAGATCAACAGGAAGCATCCTCTACTCTGATGGAGAAACTTTTAGAATTTATTCCCAACAAACAGGGAACAATTCTTGACGTTGGCTGTGGTTTAGGAGCAACTACCCATTATCTTCTCAAATATTACCCATTGACAGCAATTGTAGGCATTAACATTTCTCCCACACAAATTGCCAGAAGTCTCTTGAATTTTCCCGAGGGTAAATTTCTGTTAATGGACGCAGTAGAGATGGATTTTGCCGATGATTCTTTTGAGCAAATTATTTGTGTAGAAGCGGCTTTTTATTTTAATACTAGACAGCAATTCCTACAAGAAGCTTGGCGAGTATTAAAGCCGGGGGGAACCTTAATTCTCTCAGATCTGAGTTTTGCCACAACAGAACTTTTAGGGGATTGGACAGTTCCCCAAGCAAACAGGGTCAAAGATATTGCAGAGTATCAAAATCTTTATCAACAGGCAGGGTTTAAAGATGTTCAATTTGTCGAGGTGACGGAGGAGTGCTGGTTCAGACATTTTCGCTATCTTAAGTCTTGGTTAACAGAGGAATTGCAATCAGGAAAATTAGACGAAGAAACCTATAATTTAAACATTAAGCCTCTGGATAATTTGCTAAGTTCCTCGTCCATAACTTATTGGTTAGTTGCTGCCCAAAAGCCAGTCAATATGCTGTAATAGCTGTAAGTTTTTCTGAAATTTTTGGAGACAAAAAAATGTTTGATTCCTTATCGGGTAAAAAAGTCGTTATTATTGGTGCAAGCTCCGGGATTGACCTAGCGATTGCCGAAAAATTGCTCTCCCTGGGGGCAAAAGTGGTGCTTTCCCATGCTTCTCAAGAGAAATTAGCTGCGGCTGTTGCCCTAATTTCCGGGGAGATTGAAGCCAAAACTGTTAATTTTTTAGAAGAAGATTCTGTTAATGCCTTTTTTGCAGAAATTGGCAACTTTGACCATTTAGTAGTAACCTCTCTGGGAGACAGAAATATGCCGCGAGCCTTATTAACTGAAATGACCACAGAAACGGCCCAGGGAGGTATGGATAAATTCTGGGCCACCTTTTTAGCAGTGCGTGGCTCCCTGAAAACTTTGGCCAAGGACGGTTCTATTACCCTGACATCAAGCGTCACTATCTTCAAATATTCCAAAATGGGCGGAATTTCTGTCATAGCCGCCGCTAATAGTGCCGTAGCAGTATTTGGACGCGCCCTCGCCCTAGAACTCGCTCCTGTTCGCGTTAACGTTGTTGCCCCCGGATTAATAGAAGATACAAGTATCTGGAGCAGTCAAAGTGATTCGGAACGCTCCGACCTGAGCAAATGGGCGGTTTCTGCTCTACCTGTCGAACATTTAGGGCAACCCGAAGAAGTCGCCCTAGCAGTATTGAGTTTGATTATCAACCCCTATATGACAGGTGTGGTTTTACCCGTGGACGGTGGAGTTACTCTTTAATCCCTAACGGGATTTCGACCCTCAACCCGGGAAAGTGATGCTAAATCCTGTTTAAAAGGTCTAGGGGGGAGTGGGAAGTGGGTTTTTAAAGTTGCATTAAGGGTTGATCATAGTACATAAGTTCGGTAGTATGCGATCGCTCGTTAGCTGCGCTCGATTGATGTTATTATGACGACCTCTGTAGGCTTTCTATATTTTTCCCTCTCGCTGGGATGTTTTTCTGTATGCTGGTAATAGTTTCCTTTTTTTACCCGCATATCTCCCCCCCCTATGGTCGATAGTCTTCCCCTCCGCAATTTAAAATATTATTGTGAAAGATTCGCTTCTTTGAATGTTAGTAAAAAAAGAGGTAATGCTCAATATAAACCAATTTTACTTTTATCAGTTATCGATCTAATTTCACAGGGATTAATCACAGAAAATAAAATTTTTGTTTCTGATGAATTAATTAATACATTTAATAAATACTGGAATGTTTTATCGTCTCAATATGATGGAGGTTTTCATTATCCATTTTTCCATTTACAAAGCGAAAGATTCTGGTATTTAAGATTAAAGCCAGATTTTAATGGGCTACAGCCAAAGTCAATGAAAAAACTCAAATTAGCTGTAGAATATGCCTTTTTAGATGAGGAATTATATGATTTGCTTCAATATCAAAATTATCGTCAAGAATTAATAGATACTTTAATATCAGTATGGTTTTCATCATCTCAAAAAGAAATTAGTGAAATATTGACTATTAATAATAACTTGCAAGATGTAACTAGGGAAGAATTATCATTATTTGATAATGTAGAACAGGAGAAAAAATTCTATTTACGAAAATCTTTAATAAGAAGTGCTTTCTTTCGTAAAGCAGTCGTTTATATATATAATTATCAATGCTCTTTTTGCGGTCTTAAAGTAATTCACTCCTTGACACAAAGTATTGTCGATGGCGCACATATTAAACCTTTTGCTAAATTCTATGACAACCAGATAAACAATGGTTTATCTCTTTGTAAAAATCATCATTGGGCATTTGATCAAGGATTATTCACAATTGATGATCAATACAAAATTATTATCACAAAAGATTTTGAAGAAGTTTCACCGAACGCAAAGTCTATAAAAGATTTTCATGGCGAGAATCTTTTACTGCCTGATAATAACAAATATCTGCCCAATCTTGAATCCGTAAAATGGCATAGAGATAATATATTTAAAGGTTGAATTTATGATAAATAATGTTATTTTTGGCGAGCCAACACAGATAAGTATTTTTCCTTCTAGAACCGTTGATGACTTTGTTATAGACATTGAAATAATTATAAAAGAAATTCAAAGTTTATATCTTTCTAACAGTATTCCATTTGTTATAGGTTACTCAGGAGGAAAAGATAGTAGTGCTGTTGTTCAATTAATTTGGAATGCAATCAGCAAGCTTTCCATTGAGGAGCGTCATAAAAAAATTTATGTAATGACTACAGATACTCAAGTTGAAAATCCTCTTGTATCTACTTGGGTTAAACAATCTTTAGCCAGAATGAAAAATGAAGCTAAAATGCAGCAGATGCCTGTAGAACCTTATTTATTACACCCAGAAATAAAAGATACTTTTTGGACTTGTTTAATTGGTAAAGGCTATCCTGCACCTCGCCAGGGATTTCGCTGGTGTACTGAAAGACTGAAGATAACACCAACAAATCATTTTATTCGTCAGCAAATTCGAGAAAATGGTGAAGTTATTCTTATGCTTGGTACAAGAAAGGCTGAGAGTAATAAACGTGCTTCAACAATGAATAAATATGAAATTAATAGTTTTCAAGAACAACTTAATCTCAAGGAGAATATTAGTAAACCATTACGCTATAGTGGTAGCCTTCCCAATGCAATTATTTATAGCCCTCTAGAAGATTGGCGTACTGATGAAGTATGGATGTACTTAATGCAGTGGGAAAATCCCTGGGGAGGAGATAACAAAGAATTATTAGCAATGTATCGGGGAGCGACTGCGGATAATGAATGTCCCTTAGTGGTGGACACCTCAACCCCTAGCTGTGGAGATTCGCGCTTAGGTTGTTGGGTGTGTACGTTGGTAAATAAAGATAAATCGATGGAGGCAATGATACAGAATGACCAAGAAAAAGAATGGTTGCAACCGCTTTTAGACCTTCGCAACGAATTAGATATAGAAGATGACCGACCAAAACGGGATTTTCGTCGTCTTGTTGGGAAAGTACAATTATTTGAAAGAAACTTAAATGGAGAAATATCGATCGAACCCATACCGGGCCCTTATACTAAACAATGGCGAGAATATTGGCTAAGACGGGTATTAGAGGCTCAGGAGAGCGTGCGTACTAATGCACCGGAGGACATGAAAGATATTACCCTAATTACCACGGAGGAACTCAGCGAAATTCGCCGGATTTGGAGGGAAGAAAAGCACGAATTTGATGACCAATTACCGAAGATTTATAAACAAGTGACTGGAGAAACTTTTCAAGACCCGCGACCGGGAGCGGATAATAATCTTTTGGGGAGTGAAGAATGGGATATACTCGCGGATATCTGTGCCGAGGATTCCATGCACCTAGAATTATTGGCTAAACTGATCGATACGGAACGTCAATATTTTCTCAAAATCTCTCGCAAGGGTATTTACAAAGATCTAGAAAAATGCTTTGAATCTAGTTCTCGTAGTAAAGAGGAAGCGATCGAAAATGCCCGTTATGTCTATGATCTAAAGAATGCCGCTCAAAGTGGCAATATTGCTCAGGTGAAAGAACAACTAAAAGAGAGTTTTAGTGAACCGGAAAAAGACCCGCAAAAACAGTTAACTTGGGCCAGCATGAAATTCCCTACAACCGATGAGGAGGAGGAATAACGGGTTT
The DNA here is from genome assembly GCF_020247025.1 of Microcystis sp. M109S1. Taxonomy (NCBI): domain Bacteria; kingdom Bacillati; phylum Cyanobacteriota; class Cyanophyceae; order Chroococcales; family Microcystaceae; genus Microcystis; species Microcystis sp. M109S1. The sequence continues at coordinate 5,285 of NZ_JADBRW010000151.1, read as the reverse complement.
ATTTTACCCGTAAACGTCCCTGGATTTTCCCGGCCGCATTTCCCCTATCTAGTCTTTCGAGTTGACAATCAATAAAATTACTGTTTCCCGACGACGCGATGAAACCCTACCAAAAAATTCCTATTCGTGAATGCGGGGAACCCCTAGTACCTATACCCGCAGATAAGTTTGTTATACCTTCTCCCCACGCTTACGAGAAATTAGGGGCTAATTATCGGGGTAAATCTCCCTATTTTTTGCGACAAGGGGTGTTAAATGCTCTGATTGAGGCTCAAAACCGTCTGCAAGTCTATCAACCTGGTTGGCAAATTTTGATTTTTGATGCCTATCGACCGCTGGAAGTGCAACAATTTATGGTCGATTACAGTTTTCAGACTCTCCTAGACACAAGAGGATTAGCCAAAGAGAAACTATCGGAGGCAGAAAGTCAAGGGATTTTAACAGAAGTTTACACTATTTGGGCGGTTCCCAGCGATAATGCCGCCACCCCGCCTCCCCATAGTACCGGAGCGGCGATCGATATTACCCTAGTTGACGAGAAGGGACAAGCCATCGACATGGGGGGAGAAATCGATGAGATCGGAGAGCGATCGCATCCCGATTATTATATCCCCGCAAAAAGCCCGCGAGAACAGAGTTATCATCAAAAACGAGTTTTATTGGCTAAAGTGATGGAGGAGGCGGGATTTAGCCGACATAAGGGGGAATGGTGGCATTTTTCCCTAGGGGATCAGATGTGGGCCTGGTCGCTCGATCGAGCCTACGCCATCTATGGCAGAGTGGAGGATTAGGGAGATAGCTGTTGGGGGTAAACTCAAAGCCACCGGTCTAGATAAATACTGATATACTAACAAAAGAAGACTCAAAGCTTACACCGACTCCCGATCAACGATCGCCAAAATTTGATCAACAAAAGCTTGGTGATCAACCACGGGTTTAGAAATATAACCATCGGCCTGACTCTGCTTGAGAAAATTCTCTCGATCGCCCTCCATAGCGTGAGCGGTGACGAGAATAACAGGTAAATCGGCGGTTTCGGGGTTAGCTTTGAGAATTTGGCTGATTTTAATACCATCTACCGCTTTCCCTTCATAGACACTATGGGAGAGGGAGACATCCATTAAGATCACGTCCGCTTCCTTGTCCCGAGCAATACGAAGCACTTCCTCCACGTCTTCAGTCCCTTTAACCTCTAGACCACCTCGTTTGGTCAAAATTTTGGCAAAAACGCGAAAATTAATCGGGTCGTCTTCTACAATCAAAACAGTCGTCATAGGGATGCTCAGGGATAAACAAGGTCAAAACGGGCAAAATGCCTTATGATTCACAGCTAGACAGATTGAAAACGAGAGACTCATGGCCAAACAACTGGATTTCTTAGCTAGTGGTCAAATTATACCCACGGCTTTACACCAAGAGATGGAACGCTCCTATCTAGAATATGCCATGAGTGTGATCGTGGGGCGAGCGTTGCCGGATGTACGGGATGGCTTAAAACCAGTACATCGTCGCATATTATACGCTATGCACGAACTGGGTTTAACCCCCGATCGCCCTTTTCGCAAATGTGCGCGGGTGGTGGGGGATGTCTTGGGTAAATATCATCCCCATGGCGATCAGTCAGTGTACGAGGCACTGGTTCGTATGGTACAGGATTTTTCCAGTCGTTACCCACTTTTATCGGGCCATGGTAACTTTGGTTCGATCGATAACGACCCCCCAGCAGCCATGCGTTATACAGAAACCCGTTTGGCCGGCATCGGTGATCAAGCGGTTTTGGGGGGAATTAGCGAAGCTATCGTTAATTTCAACAGTAATTTTGATAATTCTCAACAGGAACCCGTTGTTTTACCCGCTCAGTTACCGATACTCATTCTTAATGGTTGTTCAGGTATTGCGGTGGGGATGGCGACTAATATTCCTCCCCATAATTTAGGGGAAGTGGTGGAAGGTTTAATCGCTTTGATTGATAATCCCGATTTAAGCGAGGAAAAGTTAGTAGAAATTATCCCCGGGCCCGATTTTCCCACGGGAGGCGAGATTTTAGATGATACCGGCATTCGGGAGGCTTATCGCACCGGTAGGGGGATTATTCCCGTGCGCGGAGTGGCGAAAACTGAAACAATTATCATTGAGGGCAAGCGCCGAAGGGAAAGGACGGCAATTGTGGTTACTGAGTTGCCTTTTCAGGTGAATAAGGCGGCATGGATTGAAAAAATCGCCGAATTAGTTAATTTAGGGAAATTGGAGGGAATTGCCGATATCCGCGATGAAAGCAATCGCGAAGGCATTCGGGTGGTGATTGAATTAAAGCGGGAAAGTCAACCGCAGCAGGTTTTGGCGGCTTTATACCAACAAACGGCCCTACAGACTAATTTTGGGGCGATTATCCTCGCTTTGGTCGATAATCAACCCCGGCAGTTATCTTTAAAACAAGTTTTACAGGAATTCTTGCGCTTTCGAGAAACAACTCTCACCCGTCAGTATGGCGATGAGTTGCAACAGGCCAGCGATCGCTTACACCTAGTCGAGGGTTTATTATTAGCTTTGCAGAATATCGATCGAGTGGTGGATATTCTCAAAAATGCCCCCGATGGTACGACGGCTAAGTACCGTTTTCAGGCAGAATTGGGCATTAGTGACGCTCAAGCTGATTCTATCTTGGCTATGCCCCTACGTCGTCTAACCGGTTTGGAAAGACAAAAATTAGAGACGGAAGCGACGGAATTACAAACAAAAATTCAACAGTTGGAAACCCTCCTCCATAACCGTCAGGAGTTTCTCAAGTCTCTGAAAAAAGAATTGCGCTCTTTAAAGAAAAAATTCGCCGATAGCAGACGGACAAAAATTCGCACTGGAAAGTCGGGAGCAGGGAGCAGTCAGAAGGGAGCGGGGACAAAGGAGCAGTCAGCAGGGAAGAAACAGGATTCTGTGGTTAAAAAGCAGGAGTCAGTCCCGATGAAAAATTTTTCACCCCCACAGATGAAAGAGGTTTCCTTCCCCACACCCCACACCCCACACCCCACACCCTCTTTCGAGGCAGAAGTTAAAAAACAGGAGAATAAAGTTAAGAAAAAGTCTGAGAGTGAGAATGCACCGAGTTTAAGCCTATTTACGCCCCAAGAACCCCCAGAAAATGCGATTTTATTGCTTGATGCCGAAGATAAAATTAGTTGGACGACACCAGAAGAGCGAGCGCCGGACCGAGGTTTAATTATCTATCAACAGGCGATCGAAAAACGGGAAAATTTCCTAGTTATCCTCGATAATGCTAAAGCTTACCCGATTGCTACCCGGGAAGTTCCTCCAAAAGACAATCAACCGGTGTTAATCGACCGTCTGCTGACCAAAACCGCCCAACAAGATTCAGAAGCCGTGTTAAATCAATTTTTCTTGACGGAACCTCAAAAAAATCAAGAATTGCTTTTACTGAGTCAACAGGGGCGAATAAAGCGGCTTTCCATCGATGAATTAGAGGGGGTTGGTAGTCGGGGTTTGTCCCTCATGAAATTGAAAGAAGACGATCGCCTATATGGTGCTATTTTTACTCACGAGGGTCTGGACTTGGCGATCGCCACCAGTAGCGGTCGGGTGTTGCGTTATCCCGTGCGCGAGGAATTATTGCCAATTATGGGTAAATCTGCCCAGGGTTTAGCAATTTTGCGATTGCGCTACGGGGAAAATCTAGCCGGCTGTGTTTCTCTCCCTCATCGGGAAAATCTGCTGCTGATTTCGGGATTAGGTTACGGGAAAAGACTGGCGATCGAGAATTTACGTCTATCACAATTAGGCGATCTTGGTTCACCCGCTTTACAATTCGTCAACAAACAGGATAGTTTAGCGGCCATGGTAGCGGCCCGGGAGGGGAGTATAGTGTTATTAAGTACCAATCAGAATCGAAAACTACCCTTAGAGGTAGAGACTGTGACAGTTACGGGTAAAGACGGGACAGGTTCACAATTAGTCAAACTCAACCCCGCAGAAAAAATTATCAAAGCACAATTGTTACACCGTCTCTAACAATGGCGAAAAAAACGAAAAATGTTGCCCGTAAACACCGAAATTGGCAAAGATGGTTAAAAATAACTCCGATTCTGGTTTTTGGGTTTATTATCCTTAATTTAGCGATTAATTTAGCCATCCGCTGGCCAATTAATCAACAAAAACCCATTGATGCCATCTTAGTTTTGGGGGGCAGCATTCGTCGGGAAATTTATGTAGCCAATCTAGCCCAGCAATACCCCGATATACCGATTTTAATTTCCCAAGGCTCGAAAGACCCCTGTATTTTATTACTATTTGAACGGGCAAAAGCGCCAAAAACTAACGTCTGGTTAGAAAAGTGTGCTGATTCTACCTTCGGCAATTTTTTCTTTGCCGTGCCAATTTTAAAACAATGGGGAGTACATAAAGTAAAAGTTGTCACCTCTCCTACTCATTTACCCCGCGCTAAATGGTTAGCAGAAATTCACTTGCAATCCCATGGTATAGCAGTAGAAATCGATGCAGTCCGAGAAATTGGTATCCCCGGTAATCACGAATCAAAGCTAAAAACTGGGTTAGATGTGACTAGAAGTATAATTTGGGCTTTTGTGGGACAATTAATCTATCCCCGCTGTTGGCAAGTCATTCCCTTAAATTCCGTTGATTTAGAAGCTTGGCACGATGAAGGTTTTCAATGTGAATCTCAAGGTAAATTGTCAGGACTGATTGCCATTTTAGGTTAAGGCATAACGAGAACCAATTTTACCGATTGCATCGGTGGCACTGAAACGAACGCTATCTTCTGCATCGGATAAGGCATTGATTAAGGCGGGAATAGCTTCTTCTAGTCCAATTTCACCCAAAGCGAAGGCTGCGTACATACGAACATCTTTATTAGAGTCTTCTAAAGCCTTGAGTAACCCCGCAATGGCTGTTTCTGAGCCAATTTTAGCTAAAGCCACGGCTGCGTACATACGAACATACTCATTAGAGTCTTCTAAAGCCTTGAGTAACCCCGGAATAGCTGTTTCCGAGCCAATCTTAGCCAAAGCCTCGGCTGCGTTCCAACGAACATCCTTATTAGAGTCTTCTAAAGCCTTGAGTAACCCCGGAATCGCTGTTTCTGTGCCAATTTTAGCTAAAGCCACGGCTGCGTACATACGAACATACTCATAAGAGTTTTCTAAAGCCTTGAGTAACCACGCAATGGCTGTTTCTGAGCCAATTTTAGCTAAAGCCACGGCTGCGTTCCAACGAACATACTCATAAGAGTCTTCTAAAGCCTTGAGTAACCCCGGAAT
>NZ_JADBRW010000150.1:0-18311 GCF_020247025.1 Microcystis sp. M109S1 | reverse complement strand
TTAGTTATCAATCTTTCCACCCTGCTTCGGCAGGTTTTTTGGGCTTTTTTATGTCTGAAATGGAAAAACCGCACTTTTTCTGGGTCAATGATGACAATAAGTTATAGCTTGGGGATTAATCAACAACTAAAGCTTATGCTTGTAGCTAAGTGAAATCATTGATTAAGAGACCTGTACTTTTCAATAACTTTTTGCCGCAAACCCTAATTACGCCTCTAATTGACTAGAATAGACTTCTTGCAGAAGTCGGGGAAGGGGGAAGGGGGAAATTTTAACCTTTAACGTGCACCCCTTTTCCCTACATTTGCCGAAAATTTTTGATTTATGCAGGAGATCTAATGATAGGATATAGGTCTGGCTGCCTTGGAGAGGTGGCAGAGTGGTCGATCGCGCTCGACTTGAAATCGAGTAACCAGCAATGGTTCGTGGGTTCAAATCCCACCCTCTCCGTACTCAACCAATCAAATTTGGACTCAGGTTGCCCGATTGTTCTTAGACAGGGGAAAATAAAATATACTAGGCTAAAAGGATAATATTGAGGCAGTAGCCCCCCGGCATGGTTTTTTGGAAAAGATTGTTTAATAGCTCGGAAGTCACTGCATCTCCTGACTATTCGGGAGACTTGGTAGAGGTTGCCCAGAATGACCTCGGACAGACGCGAGTGTTTTTTAGTATCGATCGAGAGCTAGATCTATATGAGTTAGAAGAACTTTGTGACTCGGTAGGTTGGGCCCGTCGTCCTTTACGCAAAGTTAAAAAGGCGATCGAATGTAGTTTTTTAGTGGTGTCGATGTGGGAAGTGCGAGGTAATCGCCGTCGTTTAGTGGGTTTTGCTCGTGCCACTTCCGATCACGCTTTTAATGCTACGGTCTGGGATGTGGTTGTTCATCCTCACTATCAAAGTAAAGGCTTTGGTAAAGCATTAATGAAATTTATGATTAGGAAGTTGCGGGGTGAGGACATCAGTAATATAACTCTTTTCGCCGATCCGCAGGTGGTGGATTTCTATCGTCGTCTTGGTTTTGTTCTCGATCCCGAAGGTATCAAAGGTATGTTTTGGTATCCCGATTAAGAATGCGGCTCTTAGGCTATACTAAAAAAGGAGTTTATTTCGGGATGTAGCGCAGCTTGGTAGCGCGCCTGCTTTGGGAGCAGGATGCCGCAGGTTCAAATCCTGTCATCCCGACTTGAGAGAAAATTCTTAAAATCCTAACTTTGTCTCCTTTCCGGTTGACAAAAAAGGCTGCCTTCTTTTATTGCCAAACTCAGGTGATACTAAATCCGTTGAGTATAGGCTACTTATGAGGACAGGCACTCATGCAATAGGCAATAGGCAAAAGGGGCAATAGATAATCAGTCTTTAATAACCGGATTTAGTATGAATTAGCCAGAAAATTAGGGAGTTTGGGGAGAGAAGCAGGAGATTCTTGGGGAATAATCGGGGTTTTTCTCTAGAAAAATTGCCCTTGCCTCCCCGTGTCTCCCACTGCTCCTTGTAATATCTCCACAGACGATTATTCTTCTTCTTCGTAATCCTCCTCGAAATCGTCCTCCTCCCCTTCCTCATCCGGTTCTGACCAGCGATCGCTGATGGGTTGGCGACTAAAGCGACTGCTGCCGCGGGAGGAGAGGAAAGCCATCTCATCATCCTCTAAATCGACCACATCACCCTCAGCGTAGGCGCGAGCGGTTTGATCGTCAAGAATCATATCGCTATCCTCACTACTATCGCCGAAACCGGGACGAGGGGGCAAGCCGAGGCCGCCGGGGGGAGCGTAATAGCTACGATTGTTGTAGTTATATTCCTCCTCTGGGGGGGTGTAATCGCTGATCCCCGCCGTGTTTTCGTGGGAATTGAAGCCAGTACCCGCCGGAATCAGACGACCGATAATCACGTTTTCCTTGAGACCCCGTAACCAGTCGGACTTGCCTTCGATCGCCGCTTCGGTGAGGACGCGGGTGGTTTCTTGGAAGGAGGCGGCACTGATAAAGCTATCGGTATTCAAGGAAGCTTTGGTGATCCCCAGTAGTACAGGCGTATATTTAGCTGCCGCCCCACCGGTGATCGACATGGCTTCGTTTACCGTCTCCACCTGTCGCAGTTCCAACAATTCCCCAGGTAACATACTGGTATCGCCGCCGTCATCGATCCGCACCTTAGAGGTCATCTGACGCACGATCACTTCAATATGTTTATCGGCAATATCGATCCCTTGGGATTGGTAAACCGACTGTACCTGATCAACGAGGAACATCTGGGTTTTTTCCAAGGCTTTCAGGGCTGCCTCGTAACTGCCCAGGCTATCCACATAATAATTAAAGAACACCTCTAAAATCTCGTGGGGATTAGCCTGACCATCGGTTAACGCCTGACCCACATCAATACGCTGATTATCGCTCACCAGAGGGTTTTGACTGCCTAAAAGCGGATATTCACTGATCGTGCCGTCATCCTCGACCACCTTAATATCGACGATCTCAGAATCTTGGTACTCCACTTGACAAACTCCCGGTTTGCGTGCCAGGACACAGGCCTCTTTCGGTTTGCGGGCTTCGAGCAGTTCTTCGATTCTCGGCAAACCTTGAATGATATCCCCAGTTTTCGAGCGCTCAAACACCAACAGCACCAAATTATCGCCCCGTTGGACAAGATCTCCCTCGTCGATGTGCAGAATGGCCCCCGCCGATACTCGGTAGGGTCGGGCCTTACGCAGACGGATTTCATAGCCAGTGGCGGTTTTGTCAACGGCCAGCACTTGACCGGAATTGGGGGCTAAAACTCCAGCAGCGATCTCAGCTTCGGCGATTACCAGATCCCTGGCCTTGACGGTGGGAGCAACAGCGAGCGGGAGAATAAACTCGTCACGGTCACTGACAATTAAAAGACGGCGTACCGCTTCGCTGCCCTTGCGAATCCCGCGAATTTCCCCAGCTTCCTTACACTGGATTTCGGTCCGGGCCACCACTGCCCCCGGTGGAATTTCATCGCCATCTTGGACGAGAACGCGAGTCTGAATATTACCCCCTAAAGGATCATTATCACTATCTCGACGCAGCACCAGAGATTCGAGAATAACTAACTGTAAACGCTGACAATCGCTGTCCTCGCACCGCTTCGCGGCTCCCTGCGGGATCGGTTCTAACTCGATATCGGCCGTCAGATGGGAGACCGATTCTGGTTCTTCGCTAGAAATTTCTAGGACTAATTGGGTGCTAATCAGTTGACAACCCTCGACGGATTTAACTCTTTCCCCGTCTTTAAAGAAAATGCGCTGCACCGAGCGCAGTTCGATATGTCGTCCTCCTTCTTGGTTAGCGGAACCTTGGGTCGGAGAAGTGGATTGGTCTTCTACGGTGAACTCCTGTACTGGTCGCAGTAGTAACCCCAAACCCTCGTTAGTTTCCACCCATTCCGCTTGCCGTAACTCCTCGATCGTGACTTCAGGAGTCAACTGTGTCCCTGGGTAAATTAACTGTTCTTGGGCAATTCCGGAGGATTCCGGTTCGATATCCATAAATAACAGCCCCGGTTTGACAATAATCTCCCGGAGGATGTCATTTTTCTGGATGACTTCCACCACACCGCTAGAGTTACAGAAGATGTCTTTAACCACTTCTTCCCCTGCTTCCACATACTGCCCATCTTCCACCTGTAAGAGGGAGATATCTTTATTGACTTCGTGGGTTTCTTCGGGAATCCAGAGGATCGTGCCGCCTTTGGTGATTTCATAACCCTGTTTGCGGCTGCCTTTGGAGACTTCGATATCGACGTATTTAATCATCCCGCCGGTGTGGGTTTGATAGCGATCGTCGATTAACTCGGCGACAATGGCATGATTCTGTACTTTTGTCCCCGGAGTGGTTTTCAGCAGGAAGCGTTGACCATCGACCGTATGAATAATAAATTGTTCCCGACCGGCACTACTTTCTACTTTTACTTCGGCCTGATCCAAGGACACGGAAGCGGTGACGATATCGATTTCCCGGCTATTGGGGGCTAAACGCACCAAACCGCCGTTAGTGGATACCAGCTTAGTTTCCGCCAGAACATCCCCCACTTGTACTGTATCGCCGTTACTGACCACGGGTTCGGCCCCCGGCGGCAAGTTATACACTTCTCCGGAGAGAATCCATAGTAATCCCCCCCGTTGGGCGATGCGGGTGGTGTTGCCTTGGCGATCGGTTTTTTCCTCTGGGACTAATTGGGAGAATAGCACCTCGCCAGCTAAGTCACTGGTTACGTCTTTTGTGGCTTTTTCCGTGGATTTTTGGACTTTATCGGAGGTAATTTCCGCTAGTAACTGTTCCTTGCTTACTGTTGCCCCATCGGTGACGAATAGCAGCGAACCCGGAGTCAAAGAGTAGGTGACAGTTTCTTTAGTTTTATCCTTGGGTGTTAATTTAATTTCCCCCGGAGCCTCCACCTGATCCCGTTCATCCCCGTGGCGAGTTCGCACGTTACGGATACTTAACCCCGGCAGAAAACGCACGGTTCCCTCGAAGGGACTCCGCACTTGCCGGGCTACTTCTCCAGTAAATACGCCCCCGGTGTGGAAGGTACGCATGGTTAACTGAGTCCCCGGTTCCCCGATCGATTGGGCGGCAATAATCCCCACTGCTTCCCCCATATCCACCGGATGACCGTGGGCCAGACTCCAACCGTAACAGGTTTGACAAACCGAGCGGGCTGCTTCACAGGTTAAGGGGCTGCGGACTTTGATTTTATCGACGAGTAGCCCTAGTTTTTCGGCGGTTTCGTCATCGATAATCTGGTTGCGGGTGGCGATCACTTCTCCATTGACCACCACATCTTCGGCCAAGGAACGACCTAATAAGCGATCGCTTAAGGGAATTAACACGCGATCACCATCGGTCATGGCGGTTAATTCAACATAACGATTAGTGCCACAATCTGCCTCGCGGACGATGACATCTTGGGACACATCGACGAGACGACGGGTCAGATAACCGGAATCTGCCGTCCGTAGGGCTGTATCAACTAAACCTTTGCGCGCCCCGTAGGAGGAAATAACGTATTCGGTAACGGTCAATCCTTCCCGGAAGTTAGTCTTAATCGGGAGGTCGATAATTTCCCCCTGGGGATTAGCCATTAATCCCCGCATTCCGACTAACTGACGCACTTGGCTCATATTACCCCGCGCCCCGGAGAAAGCCATCATATAGACGGAGTTGAGGGGATCGGTCACTTGGAAGTTGCGAATTACTTCATCTTTAAGCGATTCAGATGTACTATTCCAAGTGTCAATTACTTTTTGGAAGCGTTCCACTTCGGTGATTTCCCCGCGCACATAACGCTGTTCGGTTTGCCGGATTTCCTGTTCGGCACTTTCGATCATCTGTCGTTTAGCCGGCGGTACGGTTAAATCATCCACACTAATGGAAACCCCTGCTTTGGTAGCGAAACGAAACCCGAGGTTTTTCAATTCATCGGCCATTTGTGAACAGCGCGCCGAACCGTAGTTTTGATAGGCCCAAGCGATCAGTTTTTTCAGTTTTCCTTTGTCAACAGTTTGGTTATAAAACATCTCGATCCCAGTAATAATTAAACAGCTATTAGCTATCAGCCATCAGCATTCAGCTATCAGTTAGAAAAGGGAACAGGGAATAGGGAACGGGGAATAGGGAATAGGCAAATTTTTACTTTACTGTCCTTTTTTTTGCTTTTTCCTGGAAAATTCTCTCCTGTCTCCTGACTACTGACTCCTGACTTCTCACTGATAACTGATTACTGATCACTGAAATTACACTTCCGATTCTTCTTCTTCAAGGTCTTCCGTGGTTAAGGATTCGTAGGTGGGGCGAGAGGGGGCGCGACGACCGACATCGACCATCAGATCCACCTCCACATCGCGGGAAGTACCATCGGGGGCATTTTCCACCTTGTGAACGGCGATATCGAGGCCGAGGGATTGCAATTCTCGCATCAAAACCTTAAAGGATTCTGGCGTACCCGGGCGGGGAATCGGCTTGCCTTTTACGATCGCATTTAAAGCCTCATTCCGTCCTTGCATATCATCGGATTTTACCGTTAGCAATTCCTGCAAGGTATAGGCTGCTCCGTAGGCCTCTAGGGCCCAGACTTCCATTTCTCCGAAGCGCTGACCCCCCTGTTGAGCTTTACCGCCCAGGGGTTGCTGAGTAACCAAGGAGTAGGGACCGGTAGAGCGGGCGTGAATCTTATCATCAACCAGGTGAACCAGTTTTAACATATAGGCCATACCGACGGTAACGGGACGGTCAAAGGGTTCGCCGGTGCGACCATCGTAAACGGTGACTTTACCCGCGTGTTCTTCCTTGAACACCCAATCGCGATTGGGTTTTTTCGAGGCATTTTCTAGCAATCCGTGGACGGTTAAACGGCTGGCTTCTTCCCCGTACATTTCGTCAAAGGGAGTAATCTTAAAGCGTACGCCTAGATTTTCGCCGGCCCAACCCAGTAAACATTCAAACACCTGACCGACGTTCATGCGACTGGGAACCCCCAGGGGATTGAGAACGATATCGACGGCACGACCATCGGGGAGGTAGGGCATATCTTCTAGGGGCAGAATGCGAGAAATAATCCCTTTATTGCCGTGACGACCCGCCATTTTATCGCCCACTTGGATTTTGCGTTTTTGGGCAACATAGACCCGCACCACCATATTGGCCCCGGGGGGTAATTCATCCCCCTGTTCGCGGGTAAATACCCGCACATCTACTACCCGGCCTTTTTCGCCGTTGGGGACGCGTAGGGAGTTATCCCGTACATCCCGGGCTTTTTCGCCGAAAATCGCCCGCAGTAGTTTTTCTTCGGGGGGTTGGTCTGATTCGCCTTTCGGGGTGACTTTCCCGACGAGGATATCGCTTGCTTCTACCCAAGCACCGATGCGAATAATGCCGCGTTCATCGAGGTTTCGCAGGGCATCTTCACCGACGTTGGGAATTTCCCTGGTGATTTCCTCAGGTCCAAGTTTAGTTTGACGGGCTTCGATTTCGTATTTTTCGATGTGGATACTGGTATAGACATCTTGTGCCACCAGTCTTTCACTGATTAAAATTGCGTCTTCGTAGTTATAGCCTTCCCAGGGCATATAGGCGACGAGGATATTCTGGCCGAGGGCGATTTCCCCTCCTTCGGTGGCGGAACCATCGGCGAGGATCTGCCCAGGGACAACCTGTTCCCCTTGATAGACTAAAGGACGCTGATTTAAGCAGGTATCTTGGTTAGAGCGTTGATATTTCTGAATTTCGTACTCGATCTCGCTCTTGCCGAAAATCTCTTTGTCTTCATCCGCCACTTTGATGCGAATCCGGTTAGCATCGACGTAGGAAACGACCCCATTGGTACGGGAAACGATGACCATGCCAGAGTCGCGAGCGGCCTGTGCTTCCAATCCGGTACCCACAAGGGGACGTTCGGGACGCAGCAGGGGAACCGCTTGTCGTTGCATATTAGAACCCATGAGGGCGCGGTTAGCGTCGTCGTGTTCGAGGAAGGGAATCAGGGAAGTTGCCACCGAGACAATTTGGACGGGGGAAACACAAACGTAGTCCACTTGTTCGGGGGAAGTGGTGGAGAATTCCTGCCGATAGCGCACCGGGATAGTTTCGCCGAGGATATAACCATTTTCATCGGTGGCCACGTCTCCCGGTGCTACCCGCAGATCGTCTTCTTCGTCGGCGGTTAGGTATTTAACGGGGAGATCATAGCGTACTCGGCCATTTTCCACGACATAACAGGGGGTTTCAATAAAACCGTAGTCGTTGACGCGAGCGTAGGTGGCCAGGGAACCGATTAAACCGGCGTTGGGACCTTCTGGGGTTTCCACCGGACAAATGCGACCGTGGTGGGAGGGGTGGATGTCGCGCACGGCAAAACCGGCCCGTTCCCGGGTGAGACCGCCGGGGCCGAGGGCGGAAATGCGGCGTTTATGGGTCAATTCCGCTAGGGGATTGGTTTGATCCATGAACTGGGAGAGTTGCGAGGAACCAAAGAATTCTTTAATCGCCGCTACTAGGGGTTTCGGGTTGACTAGGGAAGCGGGGGTGAGGTTTTGGGATTCGCTGACGGTCATCCGTTCCCGAATGATTCTTTCTAAGCGGTTTAAACCTACTCGCACTTGGTTTTGGAGCAGTTCACCCACGGAACGGACGCGACGGTTGCCGAGGTGGTCGATGTCGTCGGTGTTGCCGATGTCAAATTCGAGGTTAATTAGGTAGTCGATCGCCGATAAAATGTCGGTGGTGGTGAGAACGCGCTGGTTATCGGGGACGTTGAGGCGTAGTTTTTTGTTGAGTTTATAACGACCAACGCGCCCGAGATCGTAGCGTTTATTGTCAAAAAAGCGCGATTCGAGCAGTTGTTGTCCGCCGGTGACGGTGGGAGGTTCTCCGGGGCGTAGTTTCCGGTAGAGGTCGAGGAGGGCCTCTTCTTCGGTGGGATTGCCTTCTTTGTCGAGGGTTTTTTGGTAGAATTCGGGATGGCGTAGGGAGTCAAAGATTTCGTTATCGCTCAATCCGATCGCTTTCAGGAGAACTTGGGCGGATAATTTGCGGGTTTTGTCGATTCTGACCCAGACTAAGCCGTTTTTGTCGGTTTCAAATTTTAACCAAGCTCCTCGGTTGGGAATCAGGGAAGCGGAGTAGGTACGGCGACCGTTTTTGTCGATTTCGGCTTTGTAGTAAACACCGGGGGAACGGACGATCTGATTGACGATGACTCGTTCGGCCCCGTTAATAATAAAGGTTCCCCGTTCGGTCATCAGGGGTAAATCGCCGATAAAGACTTCCTGTTCGATGTTTTCTCCCGTTTCTTTGTTGATTAAACGGGTGGGAACGTACATCTGAACGGAATAGGTGCTATCGCGTCGTTTGGCTTCATCGACGTTGTATTTCGGTTCTTTGAGTCTGTAGTCCTGCCCGAGGAAATGTAGTTCTAATTTACCTGTATAGTCGCTGATGGGGGAAAAGCTATTCAGTTCCTCGATTAGTCCTTCTTCCAAAAACCACCGAAAACTGGAGTGTTGGATTTCGATGAGGTCGGGTAAGAGGTTAAAGGTAAGATTGTTCATAGGGTTACAAGGGCTGATGACACGATAGCGACGGTCGGGAATTGCTCTCGGAGATCGGGGTTTTTAGGGGTTGGGTGTTGGATGTTAGGGTTTTAGTTGAATTCCCCCATTTCCCCATTTCCTCGTCCCCTGCTCTGTGCTAATAAACTATGTTTTTTAACTGGGGAGTTGAAATAAGTTGCGGGCGTTCTGGGTGGTTTGTTCGGCTAGGGTTTCGAGGGAAACGCCGCGCAGACGGGCGACGGTTTCGGCCACATGGAAGACGAAAGAGGGTTCACAAGGTTTACCGCGGTGGGGATTGGGTGAGAGAAAGGGGCAATCGGTTTCGATCAGTAGGCGATCGCCAGGGACAATTTGGGCGGCAGCTTGCACGGTTTTACTGTTTTTGAAGGTGACAATGCCGCTAAAGCTGATGTAAAAACCCAAATCTAAAAACCATTGAGTTTCTTCGGGGTTGCCAGTCCAGCAGTGCATCACGCCGCGAATTTTGCCCACTTGTTGCCGAAAGGCGATGATTTCCTCCCGCATGACCGGGGCTGCATCTCGACAATGGATAATCACGGGTTTATCGAGACGATGGGCGATTTCTAATTGCGTCCAAAAGACCTGTTTTTGCTGCTCTTGATTATCCGCTTTATAGAAGTCTAAACCCATTTCCCCGATCGCCACGACGCGCCGATCAGATCGGGCTAGGGATTCGATCTGATCGGCACTATTATCTCGCCATTTTTGGGCATCTAGGGGATGTAAACCGACGGCGAAGGAAATTTCCTCAAATTGATCGGCAATGGCTTTAATCGCTGCAAACTCCTCTGGTTGAACACAGGAGTGAACCAGATGAACGACTCCCACACTTCGCCAACGTTCGGAGATAGCGGGCAAGTCGGCTTGCAAAACGTCAAAGTTCAAATGAACGTGCGTATCTATTAATTGCATCGACCCCCGATCGCTTGTTGCGTCTGTCCTGATTACAGCTTAATCGTTTCTTAGGAAGCTTGGCTAACTTTTTGCAAAGCTTTGGCTAAACCGGCTTTTTTTCTAGCGCCGTTGTTCCGGTGCAAGACGTTGCGCTTGACGGCTTTATCGATTTTACTGTAAGCTTCCGATAGAGCTTGTTGGGCGCTTTCTAGCCCTTCTGGGCTGGGGTTGGCTCCGTAGGCTGAGACAGCGACAAGACATTTTTTGATCAGGGTTCTTACGGCTGACTTGTACGCTTTGTTGCGTAGACGATTTCTTTCGGAGATTTGGACTCGTTTGAGTGCAGACTTTGTATTAGCCACAGTCGTTTCTTGTTCTCAATACTGGTATGGTTAATCGGGACACAGACAAACCATAATAACAGATCTGTGCTATTTGTTGCAAGAGTTTTCTGGACAAGATTGGGGCAACCCCGGAGATATTTTCAGGATTAGGTTCCCACAGATGGGGAAGTGTAGTTGACGATAAAACTGAGCCTCAAGGAGACTCAGTTGCCAGTTTTTTAAGAGCGGGAAGTTAACGAATGTACTCTTTGAGGATACTATTACGGTTGGGGTGACGCAGTTTCCGCAGGGCCTTGGCTTCTATTTGACGAATGCGCTCGCGAGTGACGTTGAAAATCTGGCCGATTTCTTCGAGTGTTTTCATCCGGCCGTCATCTAAACCGTAGCGCAGACGCAGCACATCGCGTTCGCGAGGACTAAGGGTATCGAGGACGTTTTCTAAATCCTCGCGTAATAAATTTTTAGAAACTTCATCTTCTGGGGTTTCCCCATCTGCTTCGATAAAGTCTCCTAAACGGGAATCTTCTTCTTTACCGATGGGAGTCTCTAGAGAAATAGGTAATTGGGCAGATTTAGCAATAAAACGCAGTTTTTCAATGGTCATCTCCATCTTGGTGGCGATTTCTTCCTCGGTGGGTTTGCGACGCATTTCCTGAGAAAGAATCTTGGTGGTTTTTTTGATCCGGGAGATGGTTTCGTAGAGGTGGACGGGAAGTCTAATGGTGCGGGATTGATCGGCGATCGCCCGGGTGATGGCTTGACGAATCCACCAAGTGGCATAGGTGGAGAATTTATAACCCTTTTCGTGGTCGAATTTTTCGGCGGCGCGGATCAAACCGAGGGAACCTTCTTGAATTAAATCTTGGAAGGAAAGACCACGATTCATGTATTTCTTGGCGATGGAAACCACTAAACGCAGGTTCGATTGTACCATTTTTTCCTTAGCGCGACGACCATGGTACAATCGACGCTTAAAGGCCGATAAGTATTCCTTTGATTTCGCCAGCCATTCTTCCACCAGGGGAGCCATTAGCTCCGTCTTACCTAAATAAGCCTTAATATCCGATAATTTCGGTTCTTTTTCCGATTTTTCTGCGATAATTTTTTCGATGCGCTCGAACAAGAAAACCTGTTTTCCCCATTCAGCATCGGTATAGAGGCGAAAATCTTCGCGAATACGTTCTAATTTCAGTAGATCGGCGATTTTTCTCGCTAATTCGATCTCCTCCTCCGCTCTCAATAACCGAATCCTGCCGATCTCTTGCAGATAAATCCGAATCGAATCTTCCGTATAGGGTTTTTTTCTGGCCGCGTCGCGACGACGAGCGCTGGCAAGGCGGCGGGTTTTTTTGCCATCGTTGCTATCGCTGGTTTCTTCTAGCTCTAACTCGATATCCTCATCATCGAAGTCTTCGTCTAGGTCAATCAAATCTAAATCCAATTGCGGCTCGGTAAGGGTTAGTACATCGTGGGCCTGCGTCATGCCGTTTTCCTCTTGCTCCTTCTGTGCAAAACTAGAAGATCGAATCTCAATCTAGGTGATACTGAACGAATTTGTGTCTCCAATCCGAGACGGGGAAAGACTTTTCCGATTGTAGCTTTAATTACAACAAATGGGAGAAGATCTTTGCTTAAATTCTCTTGTGTCGATGCGATTTTAGCGACACGGAATGCTGTTTTAGATCGGTCAACTCATAATCTGGCTCCTGCAAAAATTGGGTAAATGGCTGGAGGACTGCAATCCGATCACCCGATTGTCTGCGGTGTTGACCAGATAGCTAACAATCAAAGGAATTATGGGGTGGGTTAACTGTTCCCAATGGCAAGGGGAACAGCATTCCTATTTGCCTTTGCTAATTCCTTTGGTCCTTAGCCATTGTATTTAATTTGATCGGATTCTTACGGATAAATTTCATCCCTCATTGCTTTTACGGGAATCTGTTTTTGGTACATCTGCACCATGATTAATCAGAGCGCAAGCTCATAATATTAACTTAGCAACATTTTAGAAATTTGCGAGACAAATTTAAGATTTTCTCCAACAGCGCCATGGGGAGTGGGAATTATGAATTATGAATTATGAATTGGGGTGACCACTTCGTGCGCGTTGCGGGGGGAAGTGGGGTGGTGGGGAAGTGGGGTGATGGGGTGGTCACTGCGTGCGCGTTGCGGGGGGAAGTGGGGTGGTGGGGAAGTGGGGGAATTTCAACTAAAACCCTAAAACCCTAACACCCTAAAACCCTATCTAGACTTGTACCATTTCTGGGGTTTTTTCCTTCTGCTGCAGTGCGACGTGGAGACGGTTTAAGGCACTGACGTAGGCGCGAGCGGAGGCGACAATAATATCGGTATCGGCCGCGCGAGCAGAATAGGTGCGTCCTTCGTAACGGAGACGGATAGTCACTTCTCCCAAAGCATCGATTCCCTCGGTAACTTCCCGCACCGAGAAAGAGATTAATTCGTTAGGAATCTTCACCACTCGATCGATCGCTTTGCAGAGAGCATCCACTGGCCCTGTACCAATGGCCGCATCGGATAACTCGCTACCGTCGGGATTGCGAATCGTTACCGTGGCCGTGGGCCGGGCGCTATTTCCACAGGACACTTGTACTAATTCAAGGCGGAAGTGATCGGGAACGGTATCGATTTCATCGTTAACAATCGCTTCCAGATCGCGATCGGTGATTTCCTTTTTGCGATCGGCCATTTCCTTAAACTGGATAAAAGCGTTATTAAGTTCCGTTTCCGAAAGTTCAAAACCCAATTCCTGTAAACGAGAGCGAAAAGCGTTGCGGCCGGAGAGTTTACCGAGAACGATCTGATTATGGGTTAAACCGATCGATTCTGCATCCATAATCTCATAGGTGAGTTTATGTTTTAACACCCCGTCCTGATGGATTCCAGACTCGTGTGCGAAAGCGTTAGCACCGACGATCGCCTTATTCGGTTGCACGATCATGCCGGTAAGATTAGAAACTAGGCGAGAAGTGCGATAGATTTCCTTGGTGTTGATCTTGGTTAAAGGTTCCGTGGACTCTGGGGGACGACCAAGGAAAGGATTAAAATAGGAGCGCCGGACATGAAGGGCCATCACCAATTCTTCTAGGGAAGCATTACCGGCGCGCTCACCGATACCGTTAATGGTACATTCCAACTGTCGAGCGCCATTTTTAACTGCTTCGAGGAAATTAGCCACCGCTAACCCTAAATCGTCGTGACCATGGACGGAGATAATCGCTTGGTCGATATTGGGGACATTTTCCTTAATTCCCCGGATTAAAGCCCCAAATTCGCTGGGGGTGGTGTAACCGACGGTATCGGGAATGTTAACGGTGGTGGCTCCTGCGGCGATCGCTCTTTCGAGGACTTGATAGAGGAATTCCGGATCGCTGCGGCCGGCATCTTCGGGGGAAAATTCCACATCATTAAGGAAGGATTTGGCATAGGCCACCATTTCTGGCACAATCTCAAGAACTTCCTGACGGGTCTTCTTAAGTTTGTATTGGAGGTGGATATCGGATGTGGCTAGGAAGGTGTGAATTCTGGGCTTGGCGGCGGGTCTGAGCGCATCGGCGGCAGATTTGATGTCTTTTTGGGTAGCCCGGGCTAATCCGCAAATAATCGGGCTATCAGCTTCGCTGCCGACGCTGGCGGCAATTTTCTGAACCGCTTCAAAGTCCCCCGGACTAGCGTGGGGAAAACCCGCTTCAATGACATCAACTCCCAGTCGTGCCAGTGCGCGCGCTATGGTTAGCTTCTCATCCACATTTAAAGCGGCACCCGGGGACTGTTCCCCATCTCGAAGGGTGGTATCGAAGATAATCACACGGTCTGGACTGGTATTCATAGTTTTTTTGTACCGTTAACGAACTTGGGAGTTGTTCCTCTGATTATAGCAGCCGCGGCCGAGGGGATTGTTAAGGAAAATTACGCTGAGAATTTCTCGACTTGCTCGCGCTTTTCCTGCTTGCCCTTTTTTTGGCTACCATAGAGGATATAGATAAATTGGCGAGGGAGTTAACAATGTTTGGCAAACCAGCGAAAGAACCGAACCCACCGGAGGTAAAAGACCTACAGGAGGTGATGTTTTCGATTAAGCAAAATCTCGAACCCGATCAGGATAAAACTGATATTAATCTTGTTGAGACTCCCCCGCCAGAGGTGGTTACTGTAGTTGAAAATATTAGTAAAATTCTCTCTCCCTATTTTATCGTTTTGGTGGGTTTATTCCTCTATGATCGGAATAGTTTTATCGGTTTTTTGTTAGTCTTTACGGGAGTTTTAGCAATTTTCGGAGTTTCTCTCAAGGATATTAATAAACTTATTGAAGAAGGGAAAAAGTTTTTCCAATCTAAATAGTTTTCCTCTCTGGATATGGTGATAACTGGTAACTGATAACTGGTAACTGGTAACTGATAACTGGTAACTGATAACTGATAACTGATAACTGATAACTGATATAAGATTATGTCTTTAGTTGCATCTTTACTCGATCGAGTATCTCCTCAGAGTTTACAACAATTGCGAGCCAGCGATCGAGCTTGGCAAGCTTTGCGCTTAGAAAATCCAGTTATTCCTACGGTAATTAATCAAAGTCAAGAATTTTTAGGAGAGACGGATTTTGATCTAGTGATTGCGGGGGGAACTTTGGGAATTTTTATCGGGGCTGCTTTGCAAACTAGGGGCTGGCGTGTGGCATTATTAGAAAGAGGTATTCTGCGCGGTCGTCAGCAGGAGTGGAATATTTCACGTTTAGAATTAAGCAGTTTTTTAGAGTTAGATTTATTGACAGAAGCTGAATTAAATCAAGCGATAGCGACGGAATATAATCCTGCGAGGGTGGGATTTTATCAAGGTTATGAGCTTTGGGTCAGAGATATTTTAAATATCGGTGTTGATCCGGTTTATTTGCTAGAGACTTTAAAAAATAAGTTTTTGCAAGCGGGAGGAAAGTTATTAGAAAATTCGGGGTTTAGCGGGGCAATTGTTCATCCCGATGGAGTAATGGTTAAAACGGGAGAAGTGACTTTAAAAACCCGTTTATTAATCGATGCCATGGGTCATTTTTCAGCAATTGCAAAACAGGCAAGAAAAGGAGAAAAACCCGATGGAGTTTGTTTAGTGGTGGGTAGTTGCGGTCAGGGTTTTCCCAGTAATGAAACTGGTGATTTGATTTATTCTTTTACCCCAATCTTGCACCAATGTCAATACTTTTGGGAAGCATTTCCCGCTAGGGATGGTCGGACAACTTATTTATTTACCTATCTCGATACCCATCCCGATCGCTTTAGTTTAGAATTTTTGATGGAGGAGTATTTAAGATTACTGCCGGAGTATCAAAAGGTGGATTTAGAAGCGGTAAAATTTCAGCGTTTTCTAGCGGGTTTTTTCCCTGCCTATCGTCAAAGTCCTTTAAAAATGCCTTGGTCAAGAATTCTGGCAGTGGGAGATAGTAGCGGTAGTCAATCTCCGGTAAGTTTTGGTGGTTTTGGGGCAATGGTCAGGCATTTAAAAAGGCTAACTTTCGGCATCGAGGAAGCTTTACAAATCGATGCTTTAAACCGAGAAGATTTAGCCCTTTTACAACCCTATCAACCGAATATATCGGTAACGTGGCTATTTCAAAAAACCATGAGTGTCCAGATATATGCTAACCCTAATCCCAATCAAATTAATGACTTAATGAGTGGAGTTTTTCGGGTAATGGATAAGTTGGGAGATGAGGTATTAAAACCGTTTTTACAGGATGTGGTGCAGTTTTCTTCCCTCTCAAAAACTTTGCCTTTGGTTAATCCTCAATTAGTTTTACCGATGATTCCGCAAGTGGGTATCAGTCCTTTTATCGATTGGACGGGACATTATTTTAATTTAGCTTTGTATAGTGGTTTATATCCCTTGGCAGCCACCTTAAAACCTGTTTTAGAAAAGTTACCCGACAAGCAAAAATATCTTTACCATCGTTATTTAGACAGTTGGAAATATGGCTCTGGGGGAGATTTTATCAGTAAACTGATAACTGATAACTGATAACTGATAACTGATTTAATCTTTATCTTGAAAAAATTGTTGATCGAGATAATTAACTTTAGCATAGGGTTCTAAAGCGGAGAGAATTTGTCGGCCATAACTGCGGGCATTGACACGATTATCGAGGACAGCCACACAACCTTGACACTCCCGGAGAGACTGGACAGATTTCTGAATTTCCCTCACTGCTGTGGGTAAAAGATAGGCACGAAACCAGTCGAGATGTTGTCGTTTGTAGTAAGCAATTTTGCCAGCAACGAGAGGATTTTCGGGGGATGGTAAGGGTAAAGTAGCGATAATTAATAAACTGGGAGTCGGAAATTTTTCTTGATGGGTTTGCCAGAATTGCCAACCACAAACCAGAATAGTATTATTATTAATCTCAGTTTTTTCCACTTGCACTCGCGAACCGTAATCGGCTGCGATTTGGGTGGCAATTTGTGCCTTGAGGGGAACATCTTCAATCAGGATTACTATCGGTTGTTCACTGGTATGATTAGCACTAACTAATTCTCGCACTTGCTTTAATAACATCGGTTGAAATTCGGGTGTGTTGGGGGCGCTGATGCGATCGGGTAGATATAAATGAATATATTCACTTTCGCGATCAGCTGCAAACTTTAGAGTTAAAATTTCTCCGATACCCTGATTTTGACGGTATAAATTAGCGGATTTTTCGCTATCTAAAAAACTGCCGATTAAAACAAAGGGTTGCTGCTGCCAAATTGGTTTGAGAAAACTAGCCACTTCCAGAGGACTGATTTTTAGGGTAAATTCTTCTCGCTCTCGATCTACTGATGTCCAGAGGAGATAATTATGCTCGGAGATTTTTGCCGCTAAAAGTTGCCAAGCAGAATCAGTGGCTAAGTCTTGATCCAAGCGTTGCAGGAGAGCAATTATATATTCTTTTTCTTTGGCATCAATAAGATAGCAATTATAGGGATTAATTGGATGACCAAGAATACTTTGGCTAAGTTGTGCTTTAATTAAGTCTATAATCTCTCTATGCTGGGGATATGCTGACCCTAAAGCGAACCATTGTTCGGGAGTAATGGTGACGGTGAGATAATCTATTAGACAAGTTTCTAAATCTTCGGATCGATCGATTATTGTGGGGATATTCTGGGGAAAATGACCGAGATTGCCCAATTTATCCTCTAACCATTTTTGGGGTGTGGTGAGGAGTAAACCCGTAAAATTAGCGGGAAAGCGATCACTTTTGAGGATATCTCGCTGAGTTTGTAACCATGCTTGCAGATGGGGGATTTCCACTTCTAACAGTAGGTTTACTTCTGACTCCGGGGCAACAACCAGAACAGGTGTATCAGCTAAAAGAGCTGGGGTGAGATAACTGAGACAATAACGGGTGAGAGTAGTTCCAGTTTGTATGAGAGAGGAACGTTTTAGGCGTAAAGCTCTAGCCACCAGTCGCCCCATAGTGAGATGATGAGACCAGTAAAAGCGCCCTTGTTCCCGTAAAAAAGCGCGTAGGGAAGAATGAACCGCTGCTTCTAATAAAACCATCTCATCTCAGTTATTGGTTATCAGTGATCGATCATCGAAAATTTTGGGTCTGAAACCCCGTCGTTCTACGACGGCTTTACTGTTAAATACTAGCGCATTTACACGATATATGCTAGAATGTAAGACATGGAGAAAGCCTATTCTTACCGATGATTTTACCCCACACCAGAACAAGAGTCGCTATTGCGGCGCACATTGGGCTGTGTAAGATTAGTTTACAACAAAGCTCTCCACGAACGAACACAAGCATGGTACGAAAGACAAGAAAGAGTAGGATATACTGAAACATCTTCAATGCTAACCGAGTGGAAAAAGCAAGAAGAATTAGACTTTCTCAATGAAGTTAGTTGTGTACCTTTACAACAAGGGTTAAGACATTTACAAACAGCTTTTACTAACTTCTTTGCTGGTCGTACTAAGTATC
>NZ_JADBRW010000015.1:0-3543 GCF_020247025.1 Microcystis sp. M109S1 | reverse complement strand
CATGACCGAGATATTAACGCAAGTAAAAATATTTTGGCCGCAGGGCTTGCGGTGTCAGTCTGTAGAGCGACCATAAGACCAGAACAGAGTAAATCTGTTAAGGCAGGTGCGGAACCCCGCAAGGGAAAGAAGCAGAAACCCAAATCGTGAGGTTTGGGAATCACCGTCCGTTTTACGGCGGCGAGGATGTCAAAGCGGTTATTGGCGAAAAAATAGGAAAAAATAGTTAAAAACTGACTGCGGAAAATTGAGTCAAAAGATGATATAATGGAGAATTGTACGATTAACGATTAACAATGACAGTCAGTTCCGAATCAAAGTTTATTTTAAAAGTATTGTGGTTAGATCAGAACGTAGCGATCGCTGTAGATCAGGTGGTCGGCAAAGGAACTAGCCCCCTGACCGCTTATTTTTTCTGGCCGCGCAATGATGCTTGGCAGCAACTGCAAGAGGAGTTAGAAGCAAAACACTGGATTGATGAGTCCGATCGCGTTGATGTTCTCAACAAAGCCACAGAAGTAATTAATTTTTGGCAAGAGTTACGCAATCAAGGCCGACAAATCCCCATGGCCGATGCACAGTTAAAATTCCCCGAAGTTGTTTTTAGTGGTAGTAATTAATTTATAGCAGTTATCTTAATGGGGAGCGACAAAATCTCCAGTTTTAGGCAACGGAAAACAGGAAACGTTTTCAGTGATCACCGATCAGGAGGAGAACAGCGACTTCTCAATAAGTAGGGAGGCACAATTATTTGTAGGATGGGTTAGCGCACTTCGTAACATAATCGGGCGTTGGGTTTCATGCTTCAACCCAACCTACGTTCATCTTATATTTAATTCCACCCACCTACTTAACATTATTCACTGAAACCTCAAATCTGATAACTGATAACTGATAACTGATAACTGAAAAAGAATCGGGTAGGTTTATATAAACCCGCCCGATTTTGCTTTAATTTGATTTGGTTTGGTTTAAACCGAGACTAAACCGCCAGCGGCCTGGTATCTAGCGCGAGCTTTGCGCCATGATTGTTGCGCTTGGATAGTTTTGCGACGGTCATCCCCTTTACTGACTTCATCGAGACGGGTTTGGGCCTGTTCGTATTCGGTGCGAGCTTTTTCTTTATCGATTTTTGAGCCTAATTCCGCCCCATTAACGAGGACTTTGATCTCATTATTTTCGACTTCGGCAAAACCGCCCAAAACCGCGATATTTTCCCAGTCTTTCCCCGGTCGAATTCGCATTACGCCAATATTCAGGGCAGTTAATAAAGGAGCGTGACCGCTAAGAATACCTAATTGTCCCGTGGAACTGGGTAGGATTACTTCTTCAGCCACGTTATCCCAGACAATGCGATCGGGTGTAATAACCCGTACTGTAATGCTCATTGGTGATAATAACGATAATTTTGGCAGATTTCTGGGTTAAGTAACCGCTAAACGCGGTTACTACTGACTTTTAATTAGCCTTTTTTGAGTTTTTCTCCTTTAGCGATCGCTTCATCGATATTGCCGACCATATAGAACGCTTGTTCGGGTAAGCTATCGAGTTCACCTTTGAGGATCATCTGGAAGCCTTTGATCGTATCAGCGAGGGTAACGTATTTACCCGGGGAACCGGTGAACACTTCGGCCACGAAGAAAGGTTGCGAGAGGAAACGCTCAATTTTGCGAGCGCGGTCAACGGTGAGACGATCTTCTTCCGACAATTCGTCTAAACCGAGAATAGCGATGATGTCCTGTAACTCTTTATAGCGTTGCAGGGTAGATTGGACGGCGCGAGCGGTGCCGTAGTGTTCATCACCGACGATATCAGCTTGGAGCATGGTGCTGGTGGAACCGAGGGGATCTACCGCCGGATAGATACCTTTGGAAGCCAGACCACGGGATAGTACAGTGGTTCCGTCCAAGTGAGCGAAGGTAGTAGCGGGAGCGGGGTCAGTCAAGTCATCCGCGGGTACATAGACTGCTTGGATGGAAGTGATCGATCCTTCTTTGGTGGAGGTAATCCGCTCTTGCAGGTCGCCTACGTCAGTGCCGAGGGTAGGTTGGTATCCTACCGCAGAAGGCATCCGACCGAGGAGCGCCGATACTTCCGAACCAGCTTGCACGAAACGGAAGATATTATCAATAAATAAGAGTACGTCTTGCTTGTTGACATCGCGGAAGTATTCGGCCATGGTCAAAGCGGAGAGACCGACGCGCATTCTCGCTCCGGGGGGTTCGTTCATCTGACCGTAAACGAGGGCGATTTTCGATTCTTCGGGGTTATCAGCGTTGATTACCTTCGATTCGATCATCTCGTTGTAGAGGTCGTTTCCTTCGCGGGTTCTTTCACCCACACCGCCAAAAACCGAGACACCACCGTGTTGAATGGCGATATTGTTGATTAATTCCATCATAATGACGGTTTTGCCCACACCAGCACCCCCAAAGAGGCCGATTTTGCC
The DNA here is from genome assembly GCF_020247025.1 of Microcystis sp. M109S1. Classification (NCBI taxonomy): domain Bacteria; kingdom Bacillati; phylum Cyanobacteriota; class Cyanophyceae; order Chroococcales; family Microcystaceae; genus Microcystis; species Microcystis sp. M109S1. The sequence continues at coordinate 1,094 of NZ_JADBRW010000015.1, read as the reverse complement.
CCCTTGACGGTAGGGGGTGAGCAGGTCAATCACCTTGATACCAGTTTCAAAAACCGTCGGTGTTACTTCAAGATCGACTAATTTGGGAGCGGGACGGTGAATAGGAGAGGTTTCGATGACGTTAACCGGTCCTTTTTCGTCCACGGGTTCACCAAGAACGTTAAAAATCCGACCGAGGGTGCATTTACCCACGGGAACGCTAATCGCTGCGCCGGTGTCGACGATATCCATACCGCGCACTAAACCATCGGTGGTACTCATGGCAACGGCGCGCACTTGGTTATCACCGAGTAACTGTTGTACTTCACAAGTAACCGATAGATTTTGACCGGCGGAGTTAGTTCCTTTTACGGTTAAGGCATTATAAATACGGGGCAGTTTGCCACTGGGAAATTCGGCATCGATGACAGGACCGATGATCTGGACGATTTTACCAACGTTAGTTTCTGTTGTCGCTACCATTGTTTATGTCTACTCTGGGTTTTAGCTGATAACTCCCACAAGGGGAAAGTCTTAATTTTTTGTAAAATTAGCCAATACACAGCTTATCACGCTAGGGGATCAGATCAGTTATCAGTTATCAGTTACCCGTGATCAGATTTGAGTTTTCCGTGGACAGTCTGAGCGCTGATTGGTATTAAATGGCAATTTTCTGCTTACTGGTTACTGATCACTGATAAAAAGTAAGGCAGGCCTTAGCCTACCTTAAAACAAAGCGAGGTTGATCAACTTTGAGGATGCCGATGCAGTGGATGGAATTGGTCTATTACCATATATTGTCGATTATAGCAAGGGTTTTGCTGGTTGCATAGATTCAATTAACAAATAATTGTAAGCTTTACCATAGATTTTAGTCTATGTCTTGAGCCACAAGAACTATCTCCTGTCAAATTTGCAAGGGACAGCTTTACTGAGATGTACTCCCTTCCCTCAACTGTCCGGGATAATTGTGCTTTGACACTCCTGGGCCTAAAGGCGTGAGGATTCTTGAGCTAATCACAGCCCTTTCTGGTTTCCCTTACTTAGGTCTTACACGATTATGTCTGAACCGAACCTACTAGAATATCACTTGCTATCTAGTTATCCTTTTTATG
>NZ_JADBRW010000149.1:0-7124 GCF_020247025.1 Microcystis sp. M109S1 | reverse complement strand
TAACTGATAACTGATAACTGATAACTGATAACTGATAACTGATAACTGATAACTGATAACTGATAACTGATAACTGATAACTGATAACTGATAACTGATAACTGATAACTGATAACTGATAACTGATAACTGATAACTGAAAATGTCCAATTCCTCAACAACCTCGCAATTAAAGCCTAATAGCCCCAAAATTCTGGCTGTTGTCAACGGTAAAGGTGGTGTGGGTAAAACCACCACTGCGGTCAATTTAGCGGCAATTTGGGGGCAAAATCAGCGTGTTTTGCTGGTGGATGCGGATCCCCAGGGTTCCTCCACTTGGTGGGTAGAAAGAAATCAAGGGGATATGGTATTTGATTTAGCCAAGCAAATTAATACAGAGAAATTAGGAGAATTGCGTCAAATTATCGAGTACGATCTGATCGTGATTGACACACCACCAGCTTTGCGCTCCCAATTACTTACCGCAGTAATAGCAGAATCAGATTATTTAATTTTACCGACTCCTCCCGCACCGATGGATTTAATGGCTTTAATTGACACGGTACGCACGGCAGTTAAACCCCTAGGAATTTCCTATCGGGTTTTGTTAACGAAAGTGGATTCCCGTAGTCTTAAGGAAACTTTGGAAGCACAAAATACTTTATTAGAATTAGGTATTCCTGCCTGTCATGCTTTTGTCAGAAATTATAAGGCCCACGAAAAAGCCGTTTTAGACGGGGTAGCTATTACCAATTGGCGCGGTAAAAATGCCCAAGAAGCCAGCGCCGATTATCGTCGTGTGGCAGAAGAATTAGAACGGGATTGGTAGATTTATCGACAGGTTTTCTAAGCACAATATTTTTGCAGTAAAGAAATCACTAAATCTAGACCATCGGGCTGCACTTGAACAGTATAGGCTTCGGCTTCAATTTGCCGGCTAAAACCTTCATAATTCATAAAAAATCTTCTGGTTATTGCTGGTGGTTCTATCCCTAAATTAAGAGCTTTAACTGTTTTGCCTCCATGACAAAGTTGAGTGGCATGGACAGCTTCATGAATCAATGTTGGTCGGGCAATACCTAAGTCAAAAACTAGGGGATGAATCCAAATAATTCTAGTTTTACTATCAAATAAACCGTAGGCTCCTCGCACTGGTGGCGGGGCAATTTTGACGATGAAATTGTGTTTTTCTAGAGCTTTTTGTAGTCGTAGAAAATCTGGATTCGCTGCCGATAAATTTTCTCCTGCAGCTAATTGTATCCCTAGAAAAACAGCAGCGATTGTGTAATAAATGCCCATCAGGTGATAGTTCATATTAAAGGGAGATCAAAATTAGCAAGAGGTCTATTGATGAATCGAACCATCGGGGAGAATTGTTCCTGTTAAAATTGCCCCAGTTAATTTCACCATAATACGCTTACCAAAGCCAATTTTTGCCCCGCGTAAATCCGCCGCCGACAGATCCGCCCCGCTTAAATCGGCCCCGATGAGATTGGCTTCCTGTAAATTTGCGCCTTTAAGGTTAGCTTCGAGGAGATTGGCGCGAAAAAGATTAGCTTTGTACAGATTAGCTTTTTCTAGGTTAATTTTGTGCAGGAAGCTATCGCTTAAGTCAGCATGGCTTAAATCTGCCCCGATGAGACTGCGATTAGAGAGATCTTTTTCCTTCAGGTTGGCCCCCTGTAAATCGGCTCCGTTTAAGTCCCGATAGTGAGGGCGCCAGGCGGCATGATTGTGAACCTGATGGTTATTCTGGGAGTGGCTGTGTTGACTATGGGTTTCTTGACTAGGGGTTTTGTGACTGTGGGTTTGTGAATTTTGGCCGGGTTGGCTAGGGTGAGGCTGATAGGGGGAAGCAGTTTTATAAGCGTGGGCGGGCTTTTTTTCAGGTTTAGGGGCGTAATTGGAGCTTTTAGGAGAATTTTGATGGATTTGCCGCAATTGCTCCCTAGCGTGGTTAATTTCTTGCAGTTTAGCGGTGGCTTTTTCCAAAAGACGCTGATTATCTTTGGGAATGCGATCGGGATGCCAAATAAACACCAAATCCTTGTAGGCCTGATTGATCTCGTCGAGAGATGCCCCATGATCTAACCCTAAAACTTTATAGTATCGCTCCAATTCTTTCATCATCGAAGTCCTAGTACAAGGATAAAAGCATTAATGGCCAGAATTTTTCTGAGTCTGGTCGGATTTTCTGGGAGAGGATTTCTTTCAGGATAATTTGACTCTGGGATAGTTGCCATAAAATTTGAGAAAATGTCTGGTAATTAAGAAAATCTCGTTTTTCTATCCTGTTTTGGGCTGTAATTGTATAGCATATAACAGCAAACTTAGCAAGTTATCGATACAAAACTTAATTTATGGTCTTGGGGGTTGGGGGTTGGGGGTTGGGGGTTGGGGGTTGGGGAGATTTGGTCAGTTATCAGTGAACAGTAAACAGTAATCAGTGAAAAGACAGCACTCTTGCTGTCATCCATATACTGCTCACTTAACACTCCAGGTTCTTTTTGTTTGTGTTATGCAATGGACGGGGTTATAAGGGATGAAACCCTTATAGAGAAAGACATTTAGCGATTTTTGTCAATTGTTTTCCCTCTAGAACGAACTAATCAATTAAGTCTCTTGCCAGATAAGGATTTAGTCGATTTATGCCCCCCGATGGAACCGTCCCGAGTAACGAAGAACCAGAGTCCCACTGATAACTGGTAACTGATAACTGATAACTGAAAAGGCTGACGACCGACTGCTGTATGATAAAACTTGTCCCGATAGGATAAATCAAGGTTGTGAAATTTGGTCAGTGGTTGGGGTTTATCTGTTTAATAATGGCTCTGTATGTATTGTGGCAGATTCGACAGCTGTTATTATTGATTTTTATGGCGATCGTGTTTACCGTAGCCTTAAATAGATGTGTAAAAGGATTGCAGAGATTAGGGATTAAAAGGGGGTTGGCTATTTTAATTACCCTGCTGACGAGTCTAGCAATTGTGATTTTATTTTTTGTAATTATCGTTCCCCCCTTTGTTGAACAGTTCCAAAAATTAATTGAACTTTTACCGCAAGCTTGGGATTTAGTCCGTAATAACTCGATTCGATGGCGACAACAATTCCAATTTGATTGGTTGCCATCGCTGCCTAATTTAAGTGATTTAGTCCAGCAGTTACAACCTTTAGGAACCTTTGTTTTTAGTAACTTTTTTACTTTCTTTTCTAACTCAGTTGCGGCAATTTTGCAATTATTATTCGTGCTGGTGTTAGCAATGATGATGTTAGCCAATCCCCAACCCTATCGACAAGCTTTCTTAAAATTATTTCCTAACTTCTATCGTCGTCGTGCCGAGGAAATTCTTACCCTATCGGAAGCGGGTTTGGGTAATTGGTTGTTGGGAATTGCCATTAGTTCAACTATCGTGGGAGTATTAAGTGGTTTCGGTCTTTGGGTTCTACAAATTAATCTAGTTCTCGTTCATGCTATCCTAGCAGGATTGCTCAATTTTATCCCTAATATCGGACCGACTGCTAGTGTGATTTTTCCGATACTCATTGCTGTTATCGATGCACCTTGGAAAATTGTCGCTATTCTGATTCTCTATTTTATTATCCAAAATGTCGAAAGTTATTGGTTGACACCCACTGTCATGGCTAAACAGGTATCTTTATTACCGGCAATTACCCTAATTGCTCAAATATTCTTCGCTCAAATATTTGGCATCTTAGGTTTATTATTGGCTTTACCTTTGACAGTGGTAGTAAAAACATGGTTAGATGAATTACTATTCAAAGATATTTTAGATCAATGGGATCACGGTCATAACAAATCTTAAATAATCTCGGCAAAAGTCATGAAATTAATCATTCTTACTCTCGTTATTTTATCTAATTTTTTTGCTGCTCTCCCAGCTAAGTCTGAAACGGTTCTAGAAAAAATTAAACGCACGGGATTATTAGAAGTAGCTATGAGAGAAGATGCGATTCCGTTTGGCTATCGAGATAGTAATAATAATTTGCAGGGATTATGCTTAGATTTTATCCAATTGCTTAGAGAACAACTAAAGCATAAATTAAACCTCCGGATCATCAGTGTCAAAATTTATAAATCAACTTTATTTAATCGCTTCCAGTTATTGGAAAATAAAACCGTTGATTTCGAGTGTGGTCCTAATAGTATCAGAAAAAATATACCTGATGGTGTCAGTTTTTCTCGTCCTTTTTTTGTCACGGGAACTCAGTTTTTAGTTCGGAGTGATAATCAGAAGAATTTTAACTTTTCCTCGTCCTTAGAAGGTATAAGTATTGGAGTTTTGCGAGATACCAGCACTCAAGAATTATTAAGACAAAAATATCCTCTTGCTACCTATCAAGAATTTCAAGGAGTGACGGGAAGACTGCGAGGTATCCAAAGTTTAAGAAGGAATAGAATAGATGCTTTTGCTAGTGATGGTATTCTGCTAATTGGAGAAGCTGTCATTCTCGGTTTATCCTTAGAAAAAGATTATCAACTTATCCCCCGCAATCCTTTAAATTGTGATTATTATGGTTTCATTCTTCCCGCTAATGATCCCCAATGGCAAGAGTTTATTAATGCGGTTATCGTCACCAGTGAGAACAGAAATATTTTTAAAACATGGTTTACTGAAGTTGCTTATTATTTTAGAGATACCTGGCAGTATTGTCGTAATAATCCAGAAAAATCTCAGTAAAACTTAACGATTATGCTCAAAAAAAAAGATTTATTTTGGTTAGTTGGTTGCGGCACAATAATCCTGTTTATTTGCAGTGCTATCAGACATATTTTATTTCAATCTAATGCTCTCGATCTTGGTTGGTTCGATCAAGGAGTTTACCTAATTTCTCAAGGAAAAACCCCGATTATATCTTTTGTTGGCTACCATATTTTAGGCGATCATATCGCTTTTATTCTCTATCCTATAGCCTTACTTTATAAAATTTATCCTAGCGTTTATTGGCTGCTTTTCTTACAAGCTTTTTCCCTTTCCCTTGCAGTTTTTCCCCTCTGGCAATTGGCAATACAAGCGGGATTAAAAGAAAAACAAGCTTATACATTAGCCTTAGTTTATCTGCTCTATCCCCTGATTTTTAATGTTAATCTCTTTGATTTTCATCCCGAAGTTATCGCAGTGCCAGCGATTTTTTGGACAATTTTGGCAGCAAGATTAAATAATCTCTGGGGATTTTGTCTAGGAATCATTATTATTCTCGGTTGTAAAGCAATTCTCTCTTTAACATTGTTGGGAATGGGTATCTGGTTACTTCTCTGGGAAAAGAAAAAAATCTCGGGAATAATTGCTATTATTAGCGGCATTCTTTGGTTTATTATCACCACGAAATTATTAATCCCTCTCCTGACAGGAAAATCGGCAGTTATCGAAATGGCTGATTCTCGATATAGTTATCTAGGAGATAGTTTGCCAGCAATTATCTTTAATCTTTTCCTCAAACCCGATCTTGTCCTGGGAAAAATCTTTACTGGCAATAATCTAGAATATCTAATCCTATTAATTATTCCCTTATTTTGGGGTTTATCCTGGCGCTATTCTGCCCCAATAATTGCCGCTATTCCCGCACTCGCTTTAAATTTATTAGCAGATCATGCCCCACAAAAAAACTTAACCACTCAATATTCCCTGCCAATTTTGCCCTTTTTATTTCTAGCGGTTATCGCCACTTTAGCCCATAATAGTAACTGGTTGAAGCAGCCTAAATGGATAATTACTTGGGCAATTATTGCCTTTCTTGCCTTAGCTAAATACGGCTATTTTTGGTCACTATATTTAAATTCCCTTGATACTTGGGCAGCTACCCAAAAAGCTCTAACCCAAATTACCACCGGTGAGAGTGTCTTGACTACTTCTAGAATTGCCCCCCATCTTACCCATCGAGAAATAATCAAATTAGCGATCGAAGGTTCCCAATCCCTAGATTTAAATCAATTTAATTATATCCTACTCGATCGCCGTCATCCCGGTTGGTCTAGTTCACCAGAACTGATTGATGATCACTTAAATAAACTGAATCAAAATGAGAACTTTCAGCTAATCTTTAATCAGGATGATGTATTTTTATATCGGGCATTGACAACCCCTCAAGAAACAACATAATTTGTCGTTCCACCGATTCCAATAAATTTTCTTTATCGACGGGAAACCAGATAATATCAGCATCGGCACGAAACCAAGTGCGCTGACGTTTAGCAAATTGACGGGTGTGGAGGATAATTAGATCGATCGCCTGTTCTAAAGAAATTTCCCCGAGGAGATATTGCTTAATCTCTGCATAACCCAAAGTCTGCAAAAGTGGCAAATCCCAACCGTATTTATCCCCCAAATTCTGCACCTCTGCTACTAATCCCCTCGCGATCATTTGATGAGTACGAACAGTGATCCGCTTGCCTAAACTTTCTGGGGAACAATCTAAACCAATTTGTAAAATCGGATAAGTGGGAGGATTTTCTCCCTGCTGACTAGAGATAGGTTTTCCTGTCAGATAAAAAACCTCCAAAGCGCGTAAAGTCCTGATCTGATCATGGGGATGAATTTTTTTAGCAGCCTCCTCATCTACCTGCGTCAGAATCTGATAAAGATAGGATTGCCCTAAAGCTTGTAATTGCTGTCTTAAATCCGCTTGAGGAGAAACCCTCGGTATTTTTAAACCTTTGACAATGGACTTGATATAAAGTCCCGTACCACCGACCAAAAACAGAGGAGAATAGTGGAGAGTGGTGATTAAATCCTCAGCTTGTTCTTGGTACTGTGCTAGGGTAAAATTATGCTGAGGAGCGCAAATATCAATTAGATAATGGGGAATCCGCTGACATTCTTCTAAGCTAGGTTTAGCGGTACCAATATTAAATTCTCGATAGATTTGTCGGGAATCGGCACTGAGAATTACTGAATTAAACTTTTCGGCCAATTGTAGGGCTAAACTGGATTTTCCCGTGGCAGTTGCCCCACAAATAACAATCAGAATAGGGAAAGAGGAAGTAGTCATCGAAAATTTTGGGTGGGAAACCCCGCCGTTCTAGGTTGGCTTTACGTTAGAATTAAAAAGACCGTCTCGAAAACCAAGTGGGCGGACAGCACCTTGAAAACTCGGCTTAGGGGGTTCCGTTCAGAAAAGCTTGTCCG